>NZ_JBYSZY010000060.1:0-38844 GCF_058787635.1 Variovorax sp. FW305-3-2-15-B-LB1
CATATAATGTTATTTCGCGAACTGTCATCCCCCCATGAAGACCCCGACCCACGCCATCGACCCCCAACTGCTGCGCAGCGCTGCCGGCCAGGCCGTCGCCGTGCTCAAGCTGCTGGCCCACGAGGCCCGGCTGCTGCTGCTGTGCCAGCTCTCGCAGGGCGAGATGTGCGTGAGCGACCTCGAGAGCACGCTGGGCATCCGCCAGCCCACCCTGTCGCAGCAGCTGTCCGTGCTGCGCACCGAAGGCGTGGTGGACACCCGCCGCGAGGGCAAGAACATCTACTACCGCGTGGCCGACCCGGCCCTGCTCGAGATCCTGGCGGTGCTGTACCGCCTCTACTGCCCGAAGGAGAACTGAAGATGCCCACCATCGACTGGCCTCATTTCACGCCCTGGGCCGCACTGGCCGGCGGCGTGCTCATCGGTCTTTCCGCGGCGATGTTCGTGCTGCTCAACGGGCGCATCGCCGGCGTCAGCGGCGTGCTGGGCGGCTTGCTGCGCCCCATGAAGGGCGACATGGCCTGGCGCGCGGCCTTCGTGCTCGGGCTGGTCGGCGCGCCGCTCGTCTACGGGCTCTTCGCCGTGCTGCCCGCGGCGCAGATCGACGCGGGCTACGGCACGCTCGCGCTGGCCGGCCTGCTGGTGGGCGTGGGCACGCGCTATGGCGCGGGCTGCACCAGCGGCCACGGCGTGTGCGGGCTGGCGCGGCGGTCGCCGCGCTCGCTGGCCGCCACGGTGGCTTTCATCGCTGCGGGGGTCGCCACGGTGTTCGTGATGCGCCACCTGCTCAACCTGTCGTGAACCGGGAGACCTGCCATGTGGACCGCCATTGCTTCCTTGCTCGCCGGCCTTGTCTTCGGGCTCGGCCTCATCGTCTCCGGCATGGCCAACCCGGCCAAGATCCTGGGTTTTCTTGACGTGGGCGGGGTCTGGGACCCGTCGCTCGCCTTCGTGATGGCCGGCGCGGTGGCGGTGAGCACCGTCGGCTTCCTGCTCGCGGGCCGTCGCAAGGCGTCGCTGCTCGGTGGGCCGCTCACGCTGCCCAGCCTGCGTCACATCGACCGCCGCCTGGTCGGCGGCAGCCTGCTGTTCGGCGTCGGCTGGGGCATCGCGGGCTTCTGCCCCGGGCCCGCGCTGGTTTCGTTGGGCACGGGCGAGGTCAAGGCGCTGGTCTTCGTGGGCGCCATGCTGCTGGGCATGGGCCTGTTCGAGCTGCTCGAGCGCCGCCGCTTCGCGCGGCGCCCGGCCTCAGCCTGAGAAGGCGCGCGCGTTCAGCCGTACAGGTACTGCGGCAGCCACAGCGTCAGCCCCGGCCAGATGTACATGAACACCATGCACAGGATGACGATCAGCATGTACGGCATCATCCCCGCGAAGATCTGGTTGATCGTCACGTGTGGCGGTGACACCCCTTTCAGGTAGAAGGCCGACATCGCCACTGGCGGTGACAGGAACGCCGCCTGCAGGTTCACGAACACCAGCACGCCGAACAGCAGCGGGTCGATCTGGAAGTGCGCCAGCAGCGGCAGGAAGATGGGCACGAAGATCACGATGATCTCGGTCCACTCCAGCGGCCAGCCCAGCACGAAGATGATCGCCTGCGACAGCAGCAGGAACTGCAGCGGCGACAGGTTCATGCTCAGCACCCACTCCTCGACGATGCGCTGGCCGCCCAGCAGCGCGAACACCGCCGAGAACAGCGCCGAGCCCACGAACAGCCAGCAGACCATCGAGGTGGTCTTGAGCGTGAGGAACACCGCCTCCTTGATCTTCTTGAAGTTCAGCGTGCCGGCCTGCCACGCCATCAGGAAGGCGCCGGCCGCGCCGACCGCCGCCGACTCGGTGGCGGTCGTGATGCCGAACAGGATCACGCCCAGCACCACCAGCGTGAGCGTGGCCAGCGGCATCACCGACGACACCAGCATGCGCAAGATTTCGAACTGCTCCGCGTCCATGCGCCAGTAGTACCAGCCCAGCAGCGCCAGCGTGAAGAGGCAGGCCACCCAGAAGCCGGTGTAGAAGGCATCGGGCACCGCCGCGGTCTTGGGTGCCTCGACCGCGTCGCCCAGCTGCTGCAGGCCGCCTTCACTGGCAGGGGCGGCGGCCGGCTCGCTGCCCGGAGGTTCCTCGACGCCGCCGGGGGGCTCCTGCAGGCCGCTGCTTTCGGTGGTGTTCGCGGGTTCGTCGGTGCTCGGCGGCTCGGCCAGACCGGTGCCTGACGGCTCGGCTGCAGCCGGCGCGGCGGCTGTGGGTTCGCCGGTCTTCTGCGTCGCCTGCTGCGTGGCCACCGGGGCGGCCGCGTTGTTGTCCTTCTGCGAGTAGATGGTCACGTACCACCACACCGAGCCCAGCGTGACGGCGGCCAGCGCCAGCGGCACCAGTGCGCTCAGCAGGCCGCGCAGCAGCATCCACCAGCTCAGGCGCACGCCTTCGACCGCGCCGCGCAAGGCGCGCCCCGGCGCCACCACGGCCGCGGCGAGCGCGGGCAGCATGCGCGGGGAGTAGCTGGCCGCGAGGTGGGCCACCCAGGGCGTGATGGGGGCGCGTTGCTGGTCGATCGGCATCTTGGGCGCCACCTTCGGTTGCAGCACGGCCCATCCGATCACGTAGATCAGGTACAGCAGGGCGAGGAAGAAGCCCGGGAACATCGCCGCCGCGTAGAGCTTGACCACCGACTGCCCGGCCACGGCCGCGTACACGATGATCATCACCGAGGGCGGAATGAGGATGCCCAGCGTGCCGCCGGCCGTGATCACGCCGGCCGCCAGGCGCGTGTCGTAGCCCGCGTTGAGCATGGGGCGCATCGCGATCACGCCCATCAGCACCACCACCGCGCCCACCAGGCCGCTCGCGATGCCCCAGAAGGTGCACACGATGAGCGTGGTCACCGCCAGCGAGCCCGGCACGCGGCGGAAGGCGAGCTGCACGCTGTGGAACATCTTGTCGACCAGCGCGCCGCGCTCCATCACGTAGCCCATGAGCACGAAGAGCGGAATGGACAGCAGCGTCTCGTTGGTCATGGCCCCGAAGGCGCGCTGCACCATCAGGTCGAAGACCTTGTTGTCGAGCCAGGGCGAGGCGGGATCGTAGAAGGCGATGAAGCCGAAGAACATGCCCAGGCCCATCAGCGTGAACGCCGTGGGAAAGCCGAGCATGATCACGAAGACGATCAGGCCCAGCATCAGCAGGCCGAGTGCCGGTTCGCTCATGCTGCGCCTCCCGTCGTGTCGCTCTTGCGCTGCTGCGCGGCCTGTTCGATGGCGTGGGCTTTTTCGATCACCTCGCGCTTGTCGGCCTCGTTCACGTAGCTGCTGCTGGCGAGCTGGTCGCCGACCACGTCCATTTCTTCGGCGTCTTTCAGGCGCGGCGTCCACACGCCGGTCCTCAGGCACAGCACGCAGCGCACCATCTCGGCGAGGCCCTGCACCAGCAGCACCGCGCCGGCCACGGGAATCACGAACTTGAAGGGGTACACCGGAATCGGGTCGGCGTTGAAGGTCTGTTCACGCATCGCGAGCGATTCACCGAAGTAGGTCCAGCCCGACCAGGTGAGCGCCACCACGCCGGGCAGGAAGAAAACCGCGAACAGCACGAGGTCGAGCGCGGCCTGCGTGCGCGGCTTCATGCTGCCGTAGAAGAAATCGCCGCGCACATGGCCGGCCTGCGAGAGCGTGTAGGCGCCACCCATCATGAACAGCGTGCCGTACAGCATGTTGTTGGCATCGAAGATCCAGGCCGTGGGCGCGTTCAGCGCATAGCGCTTGAACACCTCGCCGCACACCAGCAGCATCAGCGCGACGATGAGCCACGAGAAGGTCTTGCCCACCAGCATGCTGAACCGGTCGACGGCGTGGAGGAAGCGTTGGATGGTCATGGCGGCAGCAGCATGGGCGAGGCCCGTTCATGGAACACCGTGGCGCCAGCGATGCCGGGCCACCGGTGTTGCCCCCTGTGCGGGGGGAAGGCGCGCGCAGGAACGACGTGCGCGCCGACGGGAAGCATCAGCTCTTCTTTTTCCCGAAGTAGTGGTTGTAGGCCATCTTGAAGTCGACGCCATAGTCGTTCTGCCACTGCAGCGCACGCTCGGCGAACACGCGCTGCGACTCCAGCACCTTCTTGAAGAGCGGGTTCTCGCCGGCCTTCTTTTCCACCGTCTTGTCCCAGGCCGCGAGCTGCGCGCGCAGCACGGCGTCGGGTGTCTTGTAGAACTTGATGCCGGCCTTCTTCATGTCGGCATAGTCCTGCGAATTGCGCTGCACCGCCTTCCAGCTCATGTCGGCGCTGGCCGCCTGCACGGCGTAGTCGATGATGGAACGCAGCTCCTGCGGCATCGCGGCGTACTTGCCCTTGTTGAACAGCACCTCGAACTGCTCGCCCGACTGGTGGAAGCTCTGCAGCATGCAGTTCTTCACCACGTCGGGAAAGCCCAGCACGCGGTCGCTCGAGGCGTTGTTGAACTCGGCCGCGTCGATCAGGCCGCGGTCCAGCGCGGGCACGATCTCGCCGCCGGGCAGCGGGTTCACCGCGGTGCCCATCTCGGTGAACATGTCCACGGCCAGGCCCACGGTGCGGAACTTCAGGCCCTTCATGTCCTCGACCTTGGCCACCGGCTTCTTGAACCAGCCCAGCGGCTGCGTGGGCATGGGGCCGTACAGGTACGACACCACCTCCATGTTCAGGCTCTTGTAGATCTCGTCGAGCAGCGCCTTGCCGCCGCCGTAGTTGTGCCAGGCCAGCACGGTGTTGGCGTCCATGCCGAAGCCGGGGCCCGAACCCCACAGCGCCAGCGCCGAGTTCTTGCCGTAGTGGTAGGCCACCACGCCGTGGCCGCCGTCGAGCGTGCCCTTGTTCACCGCTTCGAGCAGCTGGAAGGCGGGCACGACGGCGCCCGAGGGCAGCACCTCGATCTTCAGGCGCCCGCCGGCCATGTCGTTCACCTTCTTGGCGAAGTCGTTGGCGTACTCGTGGAAGATGTCCTTCGCCGGCCAGGTGCTCTGGAAACGCAGCGACGTGGTTTGGGCCATGCTGACCATCGGCGCGGACATCGCGCCTGCGGCCACTGCCGCGCCTTTGAGGAGGCTGCGACGGCGGGGCGATTTGCTGTCTGTCATGTGTCTCTCCATATAGTTCTCTGACCGGAACACCCAGGCCGTCGTCTTCACGTTATGGTTTCGACTGGCCGCGACCGCCATCTTTGGCGCGCCACACCTTGTGACAAACAGGGTTTTCACGAACCGGTGAAAAATTCCATCATCCGGCGTGCAGATCGATCGCCCGCAGCCGCCAAAGGCTCCGGGCTTACCCTAGAGATTCGAGAGAGAAAGCAACCATGAGTGAACCCGTTGGAGAAAAAGGCTACGCCGGCGACGTGACGCCCGAGCAGGCGGCGCAGTGGATGGCGAGCGGCGAGGCCGTGCTGGTGGACGTGCGCACCGACGCCGAGCGCGAGTGGGTCGGCTACGTGCCCGGCGCCGTGCCGCTGGCCTGGAAGCAGTGGCCGGGCATGGCGATCAACCCGGCGTTCGACGACGGCGTGCGTGCCGCCGCGGAGGGCGGCAAGAAGCTGGTGCTGCTGTGCCGCAGCGGCGTGCGCTCGATCGCCGCGGCGAAGCGGGCGACCGAGCTGGGCGCGCAGGCCTACAACATCCTCGAAGGCTTCGAGGGCAACCCGGACGAGAACGGGCACCGCGGCCTGACCGGCGGCTGGCGCAAGCGCGGGCTGCCCTGGCGCCAGAACTAGAGCGCGCCGCGCACCTCACTCGGCCGTGGCCGGGTCGATCACGCTGTACACCCGGTCCACACGGTTGGCCGGGAAGCCGCCGAGCTCTGCGTGCCGGCGCACGAGGGCCTCGTCGGTGGCCTGGTAGACGCAGTAGATCCGGTCGTCGGCCACGTAGCTGTGGATCCACTGGATGTCGGTGCCCATGCTGCTGAGCACGCCGCAGGATTTTTGCGAGATGGCTTTCAGGTCCGCCGCGGTGAACTGGCCGGCGCCGGGGATCTCTCGCTCGATGACGAACTTGGGCATGGCGGTACTCCTGTCTAGAATCGGTCGAAGGCGACCAGGATCGATGGTGCCGACGCGGAGCCGTCCTGTATTGCCCGTCTCGCCGGACTTGTTGTCCGGAACCCCGCCCTCGCTTGCCGGGAGGTGACCATGGATGTCTTGTCGGACGTGCTGCGGACCATCCGCCTGGAGGGCGCGCTGTTCCTGAACGGGGACATGTATGCACCCTGGTGCTTCAAGGTACCCAGAGGCGCGGACATCGCGCAGGTGCTCAAGCCCGGCGCACAGCGCCTGGCCATCTGCCACCTCGTGCTGCAAGGCGAATGCTGGGCCCAGGTCGAAGGCGAGGCGCCGGTCCGCGCGCATGCCGGCGACGTGATCGCCGCGCCGCATGGCGATTCGCATGTGCTGGGCAGCGGCTTGCAGCATGCGGCGGTGGACATGTCGCATGTGGTGAGTCCGCGAGCACCCGAACTGGCGCGCGTGCGCTACGGCGGCCAGGGCGAGCGCACCTTATTGGTCTGCAGCTGGTTCGCGTACGAAGGCGACGCGCCCAACCCCGTCATGGCGAACATTCCGCGCCTGTTCACCACGCCCTTGCGCAGCAGGCCGGCAGGCCCGTGGATCGAGCAGTCGGTCAGCTTCGTCCTGGGGGATGCGGCTTCGCACACGCCCGGTTCGGAGATGGTGGCCGCCAAGGTGGCGGAAGTGCTGTTCACCGAAGTGCTGCGCGGCTACATCGAATCCATGCCGGCCAACAACCCGGGCTGGCTGGCGGGCCTGCGCGACCCGCACGTGAGCCGCTGCCTGGCGCTGATGCACGCCGAGCCCGCGCGCAACTGGACGGTCGACGCGCTGGCGCAGGAAACCCACATCTCGCGCAGCGTGCTGGCGGACCGCTTCACCGAACTGGTGGGCGCGCCGCCCATGCATTACCTGGCGCGCTGGCGCATGGTCCTGGCCGCCGGCATGCTGCGCAAGGACCAGGGCAACCTGGCGCGCATCGCCGAAGGCGTGGGCTACGAATCGGAAGCCGCTTTCAACCGCGCGTTCAAGCGCGAGTACGGCGTGTCGCCAGGGGCCTGGCGGCACAACGGCGCCTAGCGAGGCGCCGTTGCGGGGGTCAGAGTGCCGGAATGCGCAGCTTCTGTCCCGGATAGATCTTGTCGGGGTGCGACAGCATCGGCTTGTTCGCCTCGAAGATCGCGTTGTACTTGTTGGCGTCGCCGTAGTACTTCTTCGAGATGGCCGAGAGCGTGTCGCCGCGCACCACGTCGTGGTACTGCGCGGGCGGTGCGGCCGGGGCGACGAGGTTGTTGTCCACGCTCGTGACGTTGGCCACGTTGCCCGCGGCGAGCGCGGCTTTCTCGCTGGCTTCCTGCGAGGGCGCCTGGCCCGCGAGGGTGACGACGCCGCTGCTGGCGGTGTAGGTCACTTCCAGTCCGGTGAGGCCGAGGTTCTGGGTCTCGATGTAGGTCTTGATGGCCGCGGCGGCTGCCGTGTTCGCATCGGGCGTGGCCGCCTGGGCCGACGAACCGCCGAACAGTTTTTCACCGGCTTCCTTGATGAAGCTGAGCAATCCCATGGTTTTCTCCTTGTGCCGTGGTGGATGGAAAAGGCGAATGTAGCGGCGGAACCGGGACCCTCCGCGTAGGCCCGCGCCGCGACTGTCAAAGAGGCGCCAGCAGGAATAACAACAAAGTCGCAATAATCGCGCGCATGTCTTCCCCCTTCCTCGCCATCGACATCGGCAACACCCGGCTCAAGTGGGCGCTTTACGAGGGGGCCTTCCCCGGTGCGGCACTGCAGGCCCATGGTGCCGAGTTTCTCGACCACATCGAACGCCTGGCCGATGGCCCCTGGGCCGAGCTGCCGGCGCCCGGTTCCATGCTGGGCTGCGTCGTGGCCGGCGACACGCTGCGGCGGCGCGCCGAAGAGCAGATCACCGAACGCTTCGACTGCGCCCCGCGCTGGGTGGTGTCGAGCGCGGGCGAGGCGGGCATCGTCAACGGCTACGACCATCCGACGCGGCTGGGCGCCGACCGCTTCGTGGCCATGATCGGCGCGCGCCACCGCATGCTGTCGCAAGGGCCCGAGCGGCCGATGGTGGTGGTGCTGATCGGCACGGCCGTCACCGTGGAGGCGATCGATGCCAGCGGCAAGTTCCTGGGGGGCCTCATCCTGCCGGGCCACGGCATCATGCTGCGCGCGCTGGAGTCGGGCACGGCCGGGTTGCACGTGCCCACCGGCGAGGTGCGCGAATTTCCCACCAACACCAGCGACGCGCTGACCAGCGGCGGCACCTACGCCATCGCGGGGGCGGTCGAGCGCATGGTGCAGCACGTGCGCTCGCACTGCGGCGCCGAGCCGGCCTGCTTCATGACCGGCGGCGCGGGCTGGAAGATGGCGCCCGCCATGAACGGGGACTTCGAACTGGTCGAGAGCCTGATCATGGACGGCCTGCTCGTCATCGCGAAGGCGCGGGCCCCGGCGGCGGCCGGCTGACCCGTCTTCCTTCTTCTCACCGCCTCATCAGGGCTCAGGCTTCATCAGCGCCTCGCCCATGGCCTGGAAGGCGGGCAGGGTGAGCGGGTCGTTGCCCGCGTTGGCGGCGATCGGGTGCGCGGCGTAGCGCACGATCACCATCTCGGCCTTCGGATCGACGTAGATGCTCTGGCCGTGAATGCCGCGCGCCATGTACGCGCCGTGCGGGTTGTGCGAGACCCACCACATGTTCCGGTAGCTCCAGCCCGGCAGAAGCGCGTAGCCCGCCTTTGCGAACTTCGCCGGATCGGCGCCGCGCTGGATGTCGTCGACCACCGCCTTGGCGATCGCCTGCTGCCCGTTGGGCGCGCGCCCGCCGTTGCGCAGCGTTTCGCCGAAGCGCGCGATGTCGCGCAGCACGGTGTTCAGGCCGCCGCCGCCCGACTCGGTGCCGATGCGGTCGACCATGAAATACGCGTCCTGCTCGGCGCCGATGCGGCGCCAGATCTTCTCGCTCAGCAGGTCGGCCAGCGAGCGGTTGGACGCGCGGCGCACGATCCAGGCCAGCACCTCGGCGTTGACCGTCTTGTAGGCAAAGGCGTCGCCGTGCGTGCCTTCCTTCTTGAGCGTGGCCAGGAACTCGTAGAACGACTTCGGGCCCGTGTAGTTGGCGCCCTGCGTGAGCATGCCGCCAGCGCGCGCGTAGTCCCAGACCTCGGCCTTCGGGTCGGCGTAGTTCTCGGAGTAGCGCACGCCGATGGTCATGTCCATCACCTGGCGCACGGTGGCGTCGCCGTAGGCCGTGTCCTTGAGCTCGGGCAGGTACTTGGTGACCGGCGCCGACGGGTCGAGCGTGCCTTCCTGCGCGAGGATGGCCGCCAGCGTGCCCACGAAGGACTTGGTGACCGACATCGCCAGGTGCGGCCGCTCGGGCGTGAGCGCGCCGAAGTACTTCTCGTAGACCACCTGGCCGCGGTGCAGCACCAGGATGCCGTCGGTGTAGGTGCGCGCGATCATCTGGCCGAAGGTCTGCGCCTCGCCGCCGCCCATGGGCTGGAAGCGCACGGCCTCGATGTCGAAGCGGGGCGTGGCCGCCGGCAGCGGGCTGGCGGCGCCGGGGCCGCGCCACACGTTGGCCGTGGGCACCGTCTCGCGCACGTGCGAGAAGCTCCAGCGGATGCGCGGGTACACGCCGCCGACCGGGTTGTCGAAGGTGATCTGCTTGTCGGGCGGCGGCGGAAAGCCCTGCATCCAGCCCAGCGCCTCGACCGAGGTGGCGGCGGGATCGGGCAGCGCGGGCGCCGGCGGGGTCTGGGCGAGGCTGGTGTTCACGGCAAGAAGGGTGAAGGCGGCGACCAGCGCCGTGCGTGGAAAGAAGAAGGGCACGAGGGAATGGGCAGCATGCATGCAACGGGCTCCAGTGGACGACAGAAACGGAACGGAAATCAACAGCCTCAGCGGCCGCTGAAACGCGCAGGCCGGCGCTCGATGAAGGAGCGCACGCCCTCGGCCGCGTCCTCGCTGTTCGACAGGCGTTTCTGCGTCTCGATGAATTCCGCCACGGCCGCCAGCGGCCCGTGTTCGATCGCCTTGAGCACGTTGAGCCGCGTGGCCTGCACGGCCAGCGGCGCCTGGGCCGCGATGCGCTGCGCGATCTGCAGCGCTTCGTCCAGCTCCTGGCCGGCCGGCACCACCTTCTGCACGAAGTTCAGGCGATAGGCCTCGGCGCTGCCGAACTCGTCGGCCGTGAGCAGGTGCAGCATCGCGTTGCCCAGGCCCGCGCGCTCGGCCATGCGCAGCGTGGCGCCGCCCGTGGCCATGATGCCGCGTTGCACTTCCATCTGCGAGAAGCGGCAGTTGTCGGCCGCCACCACGATGTCGGCGCCCAGCATGAGCTCGATGCCCACCGTGAAGCAGATGCCCTTGACGGCCGCGACCATCGGCTTGGTGCGGCGGCGGTAGCCCTCCAGGCCGAAGTCGTGCGGCTCCACCAGCCCGGCCGGGATCGCTTTTTCGCCGCGCTTCATGTACTCGGTGACCGCCGGCAGGTCCAGGCCCGCCGTGAAGTGGTCGCCGAACGCATGCAGCACGCCCACGCGCAGGCTGGGGTCGTCGTCCAGGCGCGTGTAGGCCTCGGCCAGCTGCCTGAACATCGGCGGCGTCCAGCCGTTGCGCTTGGCGGGGCGGTTGATGCCGATCAGCAGCACGTGGTCGAGCACCTGCGTGTCGATGCAGCCTTCGGCGGGCGGGGTGGTGGGGGTGGCAGTCATCGGTCTTGTCTCCTTGTTGTTGTCGTCGTGGCGCTGCGGCTCAGTAGGTGTAGACGCCGCGGCCGGTCTTGCGACCGAGCTGGCCGGCAGCGACCATTTCCTTCAGCAGCGGGCAGGGGCGGTACTTGGAGTCACCGAACTGCTCCAGGTACACCTCCATCACGGCCAGGCACACGTCCAGGCCGATCATGTCGGCCAGGGCCAGCGGGCCGATGGGCTGGTTGCAGCCCAGCTTCATGCCGGCGTCGATGTCCTCGGCCGTGGCCAGGCCCTCGGCCAGCACGAAGAAGGCCTCGTTGATCATCGGCACCAGGATGCGGTTGACCACGAAGCCCGGCGCGTTCTTCACCGTGATGGGCGACTTGCCCAGCTTCTCGGCCAGCGCCTTCACTGCGTCGTGCGTGGCGTCGCTCGTGAGGTAGCCGCGGATCAGCTCCACCAGCGCCATCATCGGCACCGGGTTGAAGAAGTGCATGCCGATGAAGCGGTCGGCGCGCGAGGTGGCGGCGGCCAGCTGCGTGATCGAGATCGACGAGGTGTTCGACGCGATGATCACCTCGGGGCCCACCAGCTCGTCCACCTGCTTGAGGATCTTGAGCTTGAGCGCGTGGTTCTCGGTGGCGGCCTCGATGACCAGCTGCGCGCCCTTCAGGTCGTTGTAGTCGGTCGAGCCCTTGATCAGCGCCAGCGCCGCGGCCTTCTGCTCGGCCGTGAGCTTTTCCTTCTTGATCAGGCGGTCGAGGCTGCCCGAAATGGTGGCGATGCCCTTGTCGACGGCGGCCTGGGCCACGTCGATCATCACCACGTTGACACCCGACACCGCGCAGGCCTGGGCGATGCCGTTGCCCATGGTGCCGGCGCCGATGATGCCCACAGTTTGAATCGTCATGAAAAATGCTCCTTGAAACAAAAAAGAAAAGCGGAGGCGAGGGCAGGCGTGGAGCCGCCCTCGCGCAATGGCGGTAATTGTGAAGCAGCCCGGTGGGCCCGCCGTTCCCGTGGGCGACACCGGCCCGGGGTGGCTTACAGTGCTGCGATTGTTTTCAACCCCATTTTTTCGAGCCCTCGCATGACCACCCTCGGCACTCCCCTGTCCCCTTCCGCCACCCGCGTGATGCTGCTCGGCTCCGGCGAGCTCGGCAAGGAGGTGCTGATCGCCCTGCAGCGCCTGGGCGTCGAGACCATCGCCGTCGACCGCTACGAGAACGCCCCCGGCCAGCAGGTGGCGCACCACGCGCGCACCATCACCATGAGCGACCCCGACCAGCTCAAGGCGCTCATCGAGGCCGAGAAGCCCACGCTGGTGGTGCCCGAGATCGAGGCCATCGCCACGCCCATGCTGCAGCAGCTGGAAGACGCGGGCGTGGTGCGCGTCATTCCCACGGCCCGCGCCGCCCGCCTCACGATGGACCGCGAAGGCATCCGCCGGCTGGCCGCCGAAACGCTGGGCGTGCCCACCAGCCCCTACAAGTTCTGCGACTCGCTGGCCGAGCTGCAGGCCGCGATCGACGCCGGCATCGGCTACCCCTGCATCGTCAAGCCCGTGATGAGCAGCTCCGGCAAGGGCCAGAGCAAGATCGACGGCCCGGCCGACGTGCAGAAGGCCTGGGACTACGCCATGGCCGGCGGCCGCGTGAGCCACGGCCGCGTGATCGTCGAAGGCTTCATCGACTTCGATTACGAGATCACGCTGCTGACCGTGCGCGCGAAAGACGCGGCCGGCGCCGTCGAAACGAAGTTCTGCGACCCCATCGGCCACGTGCAGGTCAGCGGCGACTACGTGGAAAGCTGGCAGCCCCACCCCATGGCGCCGGCCGCATTGCAGAAGGCGCAGCAGATCGCGCAGGCCGTCACGGCCGACCTCGGCGGCCAGGGCCTGTTCGGTGTGGAGCTGTTCGTGAAGGGCGACGAGGTCTGGTTCAGCGAGGTCAGCCCGCGCCCGCACGACACCGGCATGGTCACCATGGCCACGCAGTGGCAGAACGAGTTCGAGCTGCATGCGCGCGCCATCCTCGGCCTGCCGGTCGACACCTCGCTCAAGAGCCCGGGCGCCAGCGCCGTGATCTACGGCGGCGTGGACGCCACCGGCATCGCCTTCGACGGCGTGGCCGAGGCGCTGCAGGTGCCGGGCAGCGACATCCGCCTGTTCGGCAAGCCCGAGAGCTTCGTCAAGCGCCGCATGGGCGTGGCGCTGGTGCATGCGGCCGACACCGACACGGCCCGCAAGCTGGCCAAGGAAGCCGCTTCGCGCGTGAAGCCGCGCACGGCCTGAGCGTTCGAGTTCTCCGGGTGAACCCGCGAGCCGGGCCCCGGTAGCCAGTTTTCGCAAGCGACCCCGCAGCGGTGCGGGCATGGTGCGGGTCTTGTCGCCAGGACGCCGGTCGGGTGCGGGTGCATGCGGATACCCCGCAGGCGCCCCGCCCTCCACACTGAGCGCTCCGTTCGATTCACCGGAGACACCATGCTGCATCCCCAGGCGCGCGCCTTGCTGGATTTCATCGAAGCGCGCGGCATTCCGCCGACCCACACCCTGTCGCCCGCCGACGCGCGGGCCTACTACCGCGAGCGCCGCACCGCCACGCAGCCGCTGCCGCCCGAGGTCGCCGAGGTGCGCGACCTCGCCGCCGACGGGCCGCACGGCACCATTGCGGTGCGGCTGTACAAGCCGCTCGGCGCAGGCCCGGGCCCGCTGCCGGTGCTCGTGTACTACCACGGCGGCGGCTGGGTCATCGGCGACCTCGACACGCACGACGTGCTGTGCCGCGAGCTGGCCAACGGCGCAGGCTGCGCGGTGGTCGCGGTCGACTACCGCATGGGCCCCGAGCACCGCTTTCCCACCGCCGTGGACGACGTGCTCGCCGCCACGCGCTGGGTGCGCCGCGAAGCCGCCGCGCTGGGGCTCGATGCGAGCCGTCTTGCCGTGGGCGGCGACAGCGCGGGCGGCAACCTCGCGGCCGTGGCGTCGATCGCCGCGCGCGATGCGGGCGACCTGCCGATCGTGTTCCAGCTGCTGATCTACCCGGCCACCGACATGCGCCGCGGCCATCCGTCGCACCAGGCGAACGGGCAGGGCTACCTGCTCACGCGCGACACGATGACCTACTTTCACGACCACTACATCACCGACGCGAAGCACGACCTCGACTGGCGCGCCTCGCCGCTGCTGCACACCGACCTGGCGGGCCTGCCGCCGGCGCTCGTGCTCACCGCCGGCTACGACCCGCTGCGCGACGAAGGCGCGGCGTATGCCGAGGCGCTCACGGCCGCCGGCAACCGCGCGAACTACGTGTGCTTCGAGCGCCAGATCCATGGCTTCATCACCATGGGCAAGGTGCTCGACGAGGCCCACACCGCCGTCGCGTTGTGCGCGGCGGAACTGCGCCGCGCGTTCGCGCCGGCCTAGGGAAAGTCCCCGCGCAAATGGATGCCGCGCGCAAGGCCCCCGCCGCTACGATCCAGCGAACACGACGCCACCCCCCGGTCGGACGTCGTCGACCGATGCAGGAGACAGACACCATGCAGCGAACCAGGACGTCGACGCCTTCGGGCGGCGATGCACGGCAGGGCGAACGCCTCATGTGGCTCACGCCGCAGCGCGTCTTCTACGCCGGGCTGCTCGGCGCCGCCGCCGAGCGCGCCATGGGCGGGCACGGCGTGTACGTGTCGCCCGCCGGTGCGCCGCCCAACCGCATCCGCATCGGCGGCGGGGCCTGGCAGAGCGGCGAGTTCATCGTGGTGCCGCCGCACGTGCCGCACCAGGTCGAGAGCGCCTGCCCGCTGATCTTCAACCTGCTGATCGAATCGGAGTCGGTCGATCCCGCGCGCATGCCGGCCTTTTTGCAGCACTGCGGCCCGGTCGATGCGCCGGCCTTCGTGCAGCGCATGCGCGAGGTCCATGCCCACCTGCTGGCGGCCTCGGCGCGCGGCATCGACTTCGACGGCTTCGATTTCGACGCGCTGTTCTTCGACGGCCCGCTCGTGCCGCGCCCGCTCGACGCGCGCATCCGCAAGGTGGTCGACATGCTCGTGGCCGACCCGGCCGCGCCCGCTTCGGCGGAAGATTGCGCGGCCTCGGTGCACCTGTCGTTCTCGCGCTTTTTGCACCTGTTCAAGCAGGAAACCGGCATGGCGTTTCGCGGCTTCCGGGCCTGGAAGCGCGCGCGCAGCCTGCTGCGCTACGTGCACCAGAGCGGCACGCTGACCGACATCGCGCTGGACACCGGTTACCCCGATTCCACGCACTTCAGCCATTCGATCCGCCAGGTCTACGGGCTCAAGCCCAGCGACATCGTGGCGGGCTCGCGCCGCCTCGCGCTGCACGACGCGGCCGGCGGGTTCCGGCAGTAGGCGCAGGCGGGACGGCATCGCATGCAGATCCTCCAACTCCTGCTCTCGGGCATCGCGCAAGGGTGCATCTACGGGCTCATCGCACTGGGCTTCGTGCTGATCTACAAGGCCACCGAAACGGTGAGCTTCGCGCAGGGCGACCTGATGATGCTCGGCGCGTTCGGTGCCTTCGCGGGCATGTCGCTGTTCGGCATGCCGTTCTGGCTCGCGGCGCTGCTGGCGGTGGTGGCCATGGCGGCCTTCGGCGTGCTGCTCGAGCTGGTGGTGATCCGCCCGATCCTCGGGCAGCCGCAGTTCTCGATCGTGATGCTGACCATCGGCATCGCCTACGTGGCGCGCGGCCTGATCACCATGGTGCCGGGCATCGGCACCGACACCCACACGCTGGCCGTGCCCTACAAGGACCAGATCTGGAAGCTGGGCGAGCTGGTGGTGAACCTGGAGCAGTTCGTGATCATCGTCGCCACCGCGATCCTGTGCGGCCTGCTGTACGCGATGTTCCGCTACAGCAAGCTGGGCATCGCGATGCAGGCCTCGTCGCAGAACCAGCTGGCGGCCTACTACATGGGCATTCCGGTGAAGCGGCTCAACGGGCTGGTGTGGGGGCTCGCCGCCGCGGTGGCGGCCATCGCCGGCATGCTGCTGGCGCCCATCACCTTCGTGCACGCGAACATGGGCTTCATCGGGCTCAAGGCCTTTCCTGCCGCGGTGGTGGGGGGCTTCGGCAGCCTGCCGGGCGCGATCGTCGGCGGGCTGGTGATCGGCATCGTCGAGTCGTTCGCGGGCTTTTACCTGCCCGACGGTTTCAAGGACACGGCGCCGTACATCGTGGTGCTGCTGATGCTCATGATCAAGCCGAACGGATTGTTCGGCGAGAAGCTGCGCAAGAAGGTCTGAACATCCCATGCGCTTCATCTTCAAGACCAGTTACGACCAGGACATCCGCCTTGCGCGGCACGGCGGCCACGTGCTCTGGTACAGCCTGCTCGTGGCCTTCCTGCTCGTCGCGCCGTGGGTCATCGACGAGTACTGGCTCGCGCAGCTGACCTTCGTGCTGATCTACGGCATCGTCGGCCTGGGGCTGATGCTGCTGGCGGGCTTCACGGGGCAGTTCTCCATCGGGCACGCGGCGTTCCTCGGAACGGGCGCGTACACGCAAGGGGTGCTGACGAACATGGGCGTGCCGTTTCCGCTCGCGCTGCTGGCGTCGGCCGCGCTGTCGGCGGCGGTGGGCGTGGTGGTGGCGATGCCGGCGCTGCGCGTGAAGGGCATCTACCTGGGCATCGCGACGCTGTCCTTCGGCTTCATCGTCGAGGAGGTGTTCGCGCGCTGGGAAAGCGTGACGGGCGGCAATGCGGGCCTGCATGTGAAGTCGCCGCAGCTGTTCGGCTGGTCGCTGGGCTCGGGCGAGGGCTTCTACTTTCTCTGCCTGGTGGTCGCGGTGGTGTCCACGCTGGGCATTCTGAACCTGCTGCGCTCGCCGACGGGGCGTGCCTTCGTCGCCATCCGCGATTCGGAGATTTCGGCGCAGAGCATGGGCATCCACCTGGCGCGCTACAAGACGATGTCGTTCGCGATCTCTGCGGCGCTCGCGGGGCTGGGCGGCGCGCTGTATGCGCACAAGCTGAGCTTCATCTCGCCGGACCAGTTCAACATCCTGCAGTCGATCGACCTGCTGCTGATGGTGGTGATCGGCGGGCTGGGCTCGGTGCACGGCGCGTTCCTCGGCGCCATCTTTCTCATCGCGATGCCGCAGCTGATCTCGATGGGCAAGGACTGGCTGCCGGCGGTGGTCGGGCAGGCGCCCGGCCTGCAGGGGCTGGTGTACGGGCTGGTGCTGATCGCCTTCGTGTTGTTCGAGCCGCTGGGGCTGTACGGGCGCTGGCTCAAGATCCGCACCTGGCTGCAGCTCTTCCCGTTCTACCGCAAGGGTCTGTTCAAGCGGCAGAAGTCGTTCACCAAATCGGATCGGCTGAGATGAGCAACGACGTCCTTCTTTCCGCGAAAGACCTGAGCGTGCGCTTCGGCGGCGTGCTGGCGGTCAACAAGGTGAGCTTCGACGTGCGGCGCGGCGAGGTGTTCACGCTGATCGGGCCGAACGGCGCGGGCAAGACGACGGTGTTCAACCTGATCAGCCGCATCTACACGCCGACCACGGGCGAGATCACCTGGCATGGCGAGGCGGGCGGGTCGATCGCGCTCACGCAGCAGGCGCCGCATGCGATTGCCGCGCTGGGCATTGCGCGCACTTTCCAGAACATCGAGCTGTTCGAGCATGCGACGGTGCTGCACAACCTGCTGATCGGACGCCACACGCACCGGCAGACGGGCTTCTGGAGCGAAGTGTTCTTCACGCCGGCCACGCGCTGCGCCGAGATCGCGGCGCGCGAGAAGGCGGAGCAGGTGATCGACCTGCTCGACCTGCAGCACTACCGCGACTCGATGGTGGCGGGGCTGCCCTACGGCGTGCGCAAGGTGGTGGAGCTGGCGCGCGCGCTGTGCACCGAACCCAAGCTGCTGCTGCTCGACGAGCCTTCTTCAGGACTCAATGTCGAGGAGACGGCGGACATGGCGTTCTGGATTCAGGACATCCAGCATGAGCTGGGGGTGTCGGTGCTGATGGTCGAGCACGACATGTCGCTGGTTTCCAAGGTGTCGGATCGCGTGCTTGCCATGAACCAGGGGGAGGTGCTGGCTACGGGGTCTCCGCGTGAGGTGCAGGCGGATTCGCGGGTGATCGAGGCTTACCTTGGGACTGTGGATGACGTGAGCAGCCTTCGGAGGGTTGTTGCATGAGCGCTGTGTTCGCTACCCCTTTGGAGGCGCCCGGTGCGCGGCACGGCGCGGTCGCCTCCACTGTGCCGGCCGCTTCGCGGCTCCCCTGCGGTGCTCGCGTTTCGCGGGGTCTCGCAGAACTCGCTTCGCTCAAACAGCTGCGAGCCCTGATCCGCGAAACGCTGCGCTCCTCGGCGGCACAGAGGGGGCGCCCACGCCGCACCGCACACCGGGCTTCGTCGTGGCTTGATGGCTCTGCATGTTCCGCCTTGAATCAGGGAGCAGCGGCATGAGCGACGTCGTGCTTCAACTGCTCAACGTCGAAAGCGCCTATGGCCCGATCAAGGCCATCCGCGGCGTGAGCCTGAAGGTGCGCAAGGGCGAGATCGCGACGGTGCTCGGCTCCAACGGCGCGGGCAAGACGACGATCCTCAAGACCATCTCGGGGATCATCGATCCGCGCAAGGGCAGCATCGAGTTCCAGGGGCAGGACATCACGGCGAAAGACCCGGCCTTCATCGTGCAGCAGGGGCTGAGCCACGTGCCCGAAGGGCGCGAGGTGTTCCCGCTGCTGTCGGTGAAGGACAACCTGCTGATGGGCGCCTACACGCGCAAGGACCGCGATGGCGTGGCGCGGGACATCGAGACCGTCTTCACCTACTTCCCGATCCTGCGCGAGCGCGCCACGCAGGACGCCGGGCTGCTCTCGGGCGGACAGCAGCAGATGCTGGCCATCTCGCGCGCCATCATGGCGGCGCCGCACCTCATTCTTCTGGACGAACCCAGCCTGGGCCTGAGCCCCAAGCTCACCAAGGAAATCTTCGAGATCGTGGTGCGCATCAACCGCGAGCGCGGCACCACCATCCTGCTGGTGGAACAGAACGCGAACATGGCGCTCAACGCCGCCGACCACGGCTACGTGCTGGAGAACGGGCGCATCGTCATGGAAGACTCGTGCGAACGCCTGCGCGAGAAGGATGACATCAAGGAGTTCTACCTGGGTGTCAAGGACGACGGCGTGCGCGGCGAGCGGCGCTGGAAAAAGAAGAAGACCTGGAGGTAGCCGTCGCCATGCAAGGACTCTGGGATCTGCGAACCATCGAACCCGGCCACGACATCCTCGTGCCCGGCGACACGCTGTCGGCCATGTTCTGGAACGCCGTGCGCCAGCGCGGCGACAACATCTGGATGCGGCAGAAGGAGCTGGGCATCTGGCGCAGCTGGAGCTGGCGCCAGACCGCCGAGGCCGTGCGCGAGATCGCGGCCGGGCTGCAGGCCATCGGCTTCACGCGCGGCGAGTGCGCGTCCATTCTTTCGAACACCGTCATCGAATGGGTGCTGGCCGACCTGGCCGTGCTCAGCTGCGGTGGTGTCTCCAACGGCATCTACCCGACCGACGCTGCTTCGCAGGTGCAGTACCTGTGCGAAGACTCGCGCACCACGGTGCTCTTCGTGGAAGACGACGAGCAGCTCGACAAGGCGCTCGAGGTGCGCGCCCGCCTGCCCGGCCTGCGCCGCGTGGTCGTGTTCGACATGGAAGGCCTGCGCGAACTCGACGACCCGGGCGTGATGAGCCTCGATGCGCTGCGCGCCCTCGGCCGTACGCACCTGGCGGGCGATCCGCAGGCGGTGGAGCGCAGCGTGGCGGCTTGCCGTCCCGAAGACCTGGCCATCTTGGTCTACACCTCGGGCACCACCGGCAAGCCCAAGGGCGCCATGCACAGCCACGCGGGGCTGGTGTACACCGCGCGCGGCTACAACACGCTCATCGCGCAGGACGAGAAAGACGAGCGCATGTGCTTCCTGCCGCTGTGCCACATCGCCGAGCGCATGGGCGGCGAGTACTTCGCGATGTACACGGGCTCGATCCTCAACTTCGTCGAGAACCCCGAGACGGTGCCCGAGAACGTGCGCGAGATCGCGCCCACGGTGTTCACGGGCGTGCCGCGCGTGTGGGAGAAGTTCTATTCGGGTGTGATGATCGCGCTGAAAGAGGCCAGCCCGCTGCAGCAGGCCGCCTACAAGTGGAGCATCGGCGTGGGCGAAACCATCGCCAACAAGGTGCTCGCGGGCCAGGAGATCGGCACGGGGCTGCGCCTGAAGTTCCGGCTGGCGCGGCTGCTGGCGCTGGACAACGCGCGCAAGCTCATCGGCATCCACCGCGCGCGTTTTCTCGTGACCGGCGCGGCGCCCATTTCGCCCGAGCTGGTCAAGTGGTACCTCGCGCTGGGCGTGCCCATGCTCGAGGTGTGGGGCATGACGGAGTCGTGCGGCGCCTCCACGGCCGTGCCCGTCACCCGCATCAAGCCCGGCTCCATCGGCCCGGCCACGGGCTACAACGAGGTACGCATCGATCCGGCCACCAGCGAGATCCTGGTGCGCGGCCCCAATGTCTTCATGGGCTATTTGAATCTGCCGGAGAAGACGGCCGAGACCATCGACGCCGACGGCTGGCTGCACACGGGCGACGTGGGCGTGATGGACGAGGACGGGTATTTCCGCATCACCGACCGGATGAAAGACATCATCATCACGGCAGGCGGCAAGAACGTGACCCCGAGCGAGCTGGAGAACGAGCTCAAGTTCAGCCTCTACATCACCGATGCCGTGGTGATCGGCGACAAGAGGCCCTACCTCACGGTGATCGTCATGATCGACCAGGAGAACGTCGAGAAATTCGCGCAGGACCACGACGTGCCGTTCAGCAACTACGAGAGCCTGACACGCACGCAGGAAGTGCAGGACCTGATCCAGGGCGAGATCGATCGCGTCAACGCCAAGTTCGCGCGCGTCGAGCAGATCAAGAAGTTCTTCCTGCTCGAGACGCAGCTCAGCGCCGAGGACGAGGAGCTCACGCCCACGATGAAGCTCAAGCGCAAGCTGGTGCAGACCAAGTACGCGCAGCGCATCGACGCCATGTACCGCTGACCTCTTTTTTGCCAACCCGAGGAGACAACGCTATGACGAAGCTCAAGACATTGACGACGCTGGCCGTGCTGGGCTTGATCGCGACGCTCGCGTCCGCGCAGCAGCAGGGCGTGAGCAAGGACGAGATCCGCATCGGCACCATCCAGGACCTGTCGGGTCCGCTGGCGGGCTTCGGCAAGCAGGCGCGCAACGGCATGCAGCTGCGCGTGGACGAACTCAACGAGCAGGGCACGCTCAACGGCCGCAAGCTCAAGCTCTTCGTCGAAGACTCGGGCTACGACCCGAAGAAGGCGGTGCTGGCGGCGCAGAAGCTGGTCAACCAGGAAAAGATCTTCATCATGGCCGGCCACATCGGCACGGCACAGAACATGGCGGCGATGCCGGTGCAGTTCGACAAGAACGTCGTCAACTACATGCCCATCACGGCGGCGCGCGAAATGTACGAGCCGCTGAACCGGCTGAAGTACTCGTTCGCGGCCACCTACTACGACCAGATCCGCCTGGCACTGCCCAAGATGATCAAGGACAAGGGCGCCAAGAAGGTCTGCACGATCTATCAGGACGACGAGTTCGGCCTGGAAGTGCAGCGCGGCGCCGAGGCCGGCCTGAAGGCCGCGGGCATGGAGCTGGCCGAGAAGACCTCGTTCAAGCGCGGCGCCACCGACTTCAGCTCGCAGGTCGCGAAGATGAAGGCGGCCAACTGCGACCTCGTGGTGCTCGGCACCATCATCCGCGAGACCATCGGCACCGTGGGCGAGTCGCGCAAGACCGGCTTCAACCCGACCTTCCTGGGTTCGAGTGCGGCCTACACCGACCTGATCCACAAGCTGGGCGGCAAGGCCATGGACGGCGTGTACGCCACCATGACGGTGCAGAACCCCTACACCGACGAGCAGTCGCAGCCGCTGCGCTTCTGGGCCAACAAGTACAAGACCAAGTTCAACGAAGACCCGACCGTGTTCTCGGTGTACGGCTACGTGATCATCGACTCGTTCATCAAGGCCGCCACCAAGGCCGGCCCGAACCTGACGACCGACAGCTTCATCAAGGCGATGGACAGCATCACCTTCGAGCCCGACATGTTCGGCAGCCCGAAGAGCACCTACACCGCCACCAAGCGCCTGGGCAACGACCAGTCGCGGCTGTCGCAGATCAAGGATGGCAAGTGGGTGGTGGTGTCTGACTACGTGACACCGTAAGCCAGCGCCGCCCCGGTACCGTGCCGGGGCGAGCGGCTATATTCCGCGAAATCCCCTTCGCGAGACTGCCGCCATGCCCCAGTACTGGTTGATGAAATCCGAGCCCGACGAGGTCTCGATCGACGATGCCCTCGCCGCGCCCGGTGCCACCGTGGCGTGGACCGGCGTGCGCAACTACCAGGCGCGCAACTTCATGCGCGATGGCATGAAGGTCGGCGACGGCGTGCTGTTCTATCACTCGAGCTGCCCCGAGCCCGGCATTGCCGGCATCGCGCGCGTGGCCTCGGGCATCCAGCCTGATCCGACGCAGTTCGACCCGAAGTCGCCGTACTACGACGCCGGCGCGAAGAAGGAAGACCCGCGCTGGTTGCTGGTCGACGTGCAGGCGCTGCGCAAGACGCGGCTGCTGTCGCTGCCCGAGTTGCGTGCCAGGCCCGAGCTGGCCGATCTGGTCATCCTGCGCAAGGGCAACCGGCTCTCGATCACACCGGTGGAGCCCGCGCACTGGAAGGTCATCGAGAAGATGCTGGCCTGAACGAACCGGTTCAGGCGACTTTCGACAGGATCGGGAACAGCTTGCCGAGCCCGTCGGCCATCACCTCGACCGCGAGCGCGGCGAGGATCAGGCCCATCAGCCGCGTCATGATGTTGATGCCGGTCTTGCCGAGCACCCGCGCGATCGGCTGCGCGAGCGAAAAGGCCAGTGCGGTCGCCAGCGCTACGACCACGCCATAGCCGACCAGCAGCCCCAACTCCCACAGGTGCTGCGTCTTGTCGGCGTAGATCACTACGGTGGAGATGGCGGCCGGGCCGGTGAGCAGCGGAATCGTGAGCGGCACCACCGCGATGGAGGCGCCCATCGACGCCTTCACTTCCACCGCGCGCAGCTCGTCGACGTTGGTCTTGCTCTCGGCCGGTTGCGCATTGAGCATCGAGATCGAGCTCATGAGCAGCAGCAGGCCGCCGCCGACCTGGAAGCTCGCGATCGAGATGCCGAAGAAGGACAGCAGCTGCAGCCCGATGAGCGCGCTCACGGCAATGACCACGAAGGCGCTGAAGGCCGACATGCGCACCGTGCGCTTGCGCTGGGCGTCGGAGTAATCCTGCGTGTAGTGGATGAAGAAGGGCACGATGGCCAGCGGATTGACGATGGCCACCAGCGTGACCAACGGCTTGATGAGGTCCATGGAGGTGCTCATCGTTATCGTCCTCCGGTCACGTCGAGCAGGGCCATGGTGGTGTAGCTGGCCTCGGGCGAGAGCAGCCACAGGACGGCGCCGGCAATTTCTTCGGCGGTGCCGCTGCGCTTCATCGGCACGCCTGGGCCCATCTCGGCGGCGCGGCCAGGCTGGCCTCCGGAGGCGTGGATGTCGGTGTCGATCACGCCGGGGCGCACCGCGTTCACGCGGATGCCTTCGTCGGCCACTTCCTTGGCCAGGCCGATGGTCAGGGTGTCGATGGCTGCCTTGCTGGCCGCGTAGTCGACGTACTGGCCGGGCGAGCCGATGCGCGCGGCACCGCTGGAGATGTTGACGATGGCGCCGCCTTCGCCGCCGTGCTTCGTGCTCATGCGCTTCACCGCCTCGCGCGCGCAGACGAAGCTGCCGATCACGTTGATGCGGAACATGCGCTCCAGCCGCGCCACGCTCATCTCGTCGACGCGCGCCTGCACGTCGACCACGCCGGCGTTGTTCACGAGCGCCGTGAGGCGCCCGAGCTTGGCGTCGACCTTCGCGAACATCGCGAGCACCTGGGCTTCGTCGCCCACGTCGGCCTGCACCGCCATGGCGGTGCCGCCGCCCGCGCGGATGGTGCGCACCACCTCGTCGGCGGCCAGCGAGTTGCTGGCGTAGTTCACGGCCACGGCGTAGCCGCGCTTCGCGGCGAGCAAGGCCGTGGCGGCACCAATGCCGCGCCCACCGCCGGTGATCAAGAGCACCTGGTCCAAATCCCACCTCCTGCAGAGAAACTGTGCGTCAGTTAAAACCGACGGCCTGGATTACATCACCGAGGGCTGGCGCATGAGCACGAGCATGAGCACCGCGCCGCCCCAAGCCAGCTCGCACCGCAGTGCGCAGCACGGAGGTTACTGAATGCACAAGACCATCGACTATTACTTTGCGCCACAGAGCCCGTGGACCTATCTGGGGCATACCCGCTTTGCCGCCATCGCCGCGGCCGCTGGCGCCACCGTGCGCGTGCGGCCCATCGACATGGGCAGCGTGTTCCCCGTGTCGGGCGGGCTGCCGCTGGGCAAGCGCGCGCCGCAGCGCCAGGCCTACCGGCTGCTCGAGCTGGCGCGCTTCTCGAAGCACCTGGGCCTGCCGCTGAACCCGAAGCCGAAGTTCTTCCCGGTGGCCGGCGACGATGCGGCGCGGCTGATCATCGCGGTCGACATGCACGACGGCACCGAGGCCGCGATGCGCATCAGCGCCGCGGTGTTCGCGGCCGTGTGGGTGCAGGAGCGGAACATCGGCGACCCGAACCTGCTCGAAGCCCTGGTCGCGGAATGCGGCCTGCCGGCCAAGCGCGCCGAGCAATCGCAAAGCCAGGCGGTGCAGGAGCGTTACGAGGCTTACACGCAGGAAGCGATCGACATCCAGGTGTTCGGCGCGCCGAGCTACGTGATCGACGGCGAGATCTTCTGGGGCCAGGACCGGCTCGATTTCGTCGAGCGGGCGCTGCGCGCGTAACGGCGCGCGCAAGCCGACCCGCTTTTTCTTTTTTCATTCCATCGTTTCAGGAGAACCCCATGGGCCAATTCATCGACCTCACCGCCAAGGACGGCTTCACCTTTCCCGCCTACGTGGCCGAGCCCGCGGGCACGCCGCGCGGCGCCGTGGTGGTGGTGCCGGAAATCTTCGGTGTGAACTCGCACATCCGCTCGGTCGCCGACGGCTATGCGGCCGACGGCTACCTGGCCGTGGCGCCTTCGACCTTCCACCGCGTCAAGCCCGGCGTCGAGCTGGGCTACAGCGACGACGACATGAAGACCGGCTTCGGCTACAAGACCGCGGTCGAGGCGCTACCTGCGCCCGGCGTGCTGCAGGACCTCGAAGCCGCGATCGCCTACGCCTCGAAGGCGGGCAAGGTCGGCATCGTCGGCTACTGCTGGGGCGGCCTGCTGGTCTGGCGCGCCGCGGCCCTGCTGCCGGGCCTGGCCGCTGCCGCACCTTATTACGGCGGCGGCATGACGACGCCGGAAGAAAGCGCGCGCCAGCCGAAGGTGCCGGTGCTCGCGCAGTTCGGCAACCGCGACCACTGGATTCCGCTGGACACCATCGAGGCCTTCAAGAAGGCGCACCCCGAGGTGGAAGTGCATGTCTACGAAGCCGACCACGGCTTCAACTGCGACCAGCGCGGCTCGTACAACGCCGAGGCGGCGAAGCCGGCGCGTGAACGCGTGCTGGCCTTCTTTGCCAAGCACGTCGGCTGAGACCGCAGCGCGCCTCAAGCAAAAGCCCGGCAGTGCCGGGCTTTTTCATTTCTATTTCTTGGCGCCGACGCGGGTCTGCAGGAAGTCGAGCAGCGCGCGCAGCGCCGCGCTGTTGTGGCGCCGCTGCAGGTAGGCGGCCGACAGCCACATGTCCTTGCGCGCATAGCCTTCGAGCACCGGCACCAGCTCGCCGCTGTCGATGTGCGACTGCACCAGCAGCGAGGGCAGGTAGATCACGCCGAAGCCGCGCATCGCGACGCGGATCAGCGGCGCGCCTTCGGTGCAGTCCATGCGGCTCTTGACCTGCACGTCCAGCGGCTGGCCGTTGTCATCGAAGCGCCACGCGGGCTGCGTGCCCAGCAGCGAATGGGTCAGTGCGTCGTGGTGGGCGAGCTCCTGCGGGTGCGCGGGCTTGCCGTGCTTCTTCCAGTAGATCGGCGAGGCGCAGACCACCATGTGGATGAGCCGCAGCTTGCGCACGATGAGGTTGGCGTCTTCCACCGGGCCGCTGCGGATGTCGACGTCGATGCCTTCCTCGGCGAGGTCGACGGTGCGGTTGGTCAGCTGCAGGCTGATGCTCACGTCGGGGTAGTGGCGCATGAAGTCGGCCAGCAGGTCGGGGAACTCGCCGTTGCCCATGCCGTGCGGCGCCGAGATGCGCAGCCGGCCGCCGGGCTGGCTGGCGCGCTCCTGCAGTTCAGCCTGCGTGAGCTCGACCATCTCGAGCATCGGCGTGCTGCGCTCGAGCAGCAGCTGGCCGGCGTCGGTGAGGCTGACGGAACGCGTGGAGCGGTTGAGCAGGCGCACGCCGAAGCGGGTCTCGAGTTCGGCGACGTACTTGCTGACCGTGGCCTTCGACATGTCGAGCCGCTTGGCGGCCTGGGAGAAGCTGCCGTGCGAGGCGACTTCCCGGAAGGTTTTGATCAGATCGAGACTGTCCATGTCAGTGAAGCCCGTTGTTTTTCGCGAGGGAGCGCGGTGTGCCGATTCTCGGGGGTTTTGCCGGATAGGACCGGCGCGGGGTTCTGGTGTAAGCCGGAAGCAGTCAGGCGGTGTGCGCCCGGTTTTTTGCGTGCACGACTTTGTTGACTGATTGTTTCGCTACAGGAAACACCGTGTCTCTGAACCGAGTGTTTTCCCGAAGGAATTCCGGCTGACACTCGCCGCACAGGCGAGCCAACGTGCAAGCCTGGTGGACATCCCATCTAGCCGAACACAAGGAACAGACATGAAGACCTCGCACATTTTCGCAGCCGCCGCCCTGACCCTCCTGGCCGCCACCGGCGCCCAAGCCGAGACGTACCAAGGCGTGACCCAAGTGATCTCGTCCAAGAGCCGCGACGAAGTCAACGCCGAAGCCCAGCGCACCGCCGCAGCCCCGAACCAGAACGTCGTGCGTGGTTCGCGCGGCGCGGAAACCGTGGCCGTGTCGAAGGACCGTTCGATCGTCGAAGCCGAAGCCATCCGCACCGCCTACGCTCCCGACCAGAACGTGACCTCGGGTTCGCGCGTCAACAGCAAGGTCATCTCGACCATGGTGAACCCGATGGACGCACGCGTTCAAGCCCAGCAAGGTTCGGGCGCCGTCGCCAAGTAATTGGCCGCGAAGCCAGCCGCCTTCCGGGGCGGCCCGGGCTGACAAAAGAAAGCCACGCATCTGCGTGGCTTTTTTCATGGGCGTTCAGCGCGTGCGGGCGAGGTAGCGCTTGCGCCAGAAGATCAGGACCAGCAGCACCGCGATGACCAGCATGGCCGACATCGCGATCCAGAAGCCGTCCGCCTTGTGCACCAGCGGGATGAACTCGAAGTTCATGCCGAAGATGCCGGCGATGAGGTTGAGCGGCAGGAAGATGGCGGTGAGCACGGTCAGCACCCGCATGATGTCGTTGGCCCGGTGGCCCTGGACGCTGAAGTGCATCTGCACGGCGGTCTCGGCGTTCTGCTCGAGCCGGTGCACGTGGTGCACCACGCGCTGGATGTGCTCCAGCACGTCGCGGCTGCGCACCATGATCAGGTCGCGCTCGCGTTGCGCGGTCTCGCCCTGCGGCACGGGCAGGGTTTCGAGCGAATCGATCCAGTCCTGCATGGCGGCGCGCTGGTCTTCGCAGATCTCGTCCAGCCGGTGCAGCGACTGGCGCGCCTCCATCAGCGCGCTCCAGTTGGTGAAGCGGCTGCGCGGGTCGATGAGCTCGGTCTGCCAGTGGTCGAGCTGCTTCGTGAGTTCGCGCCGCATGTCGAGGTAGCCGTCGACGATCAGGTTGACGATGCGCAGCATCAGGTCGGCGGGGCTCGCCGGCAGGCGGGCCGAGGTGGCGCGCACGTCGAGCGCCGGCGTGCCGCGGCCGTCGGACGAGGCCGCCGCCAGCAGCCGGGCGGCGAAGGCGTCGCGCACCGTGCCGTCTTCGGGGTGCACCGAGAGCAGCACGCGGTCGAACACCGCGAAGCCGACGGGGCGGGTGTCGATGCGGCGCAGCACCGGCGGGCCGCCGCGCGACGGGCGTTGCGGCGGTGAGGGTTCGGCGCTGTCCTGGCCGTTGCCCGTGGCCAGGCGGCGGAACACCAGCACGTCGTACAGCGAGGTGTAGTCGTAGTGCGAGGGCAGCTGGTCGTTGAGCAGGTCGGCCACGTGCAGGTCGACCAGCTGGGTCTGGCACAGCGTCTGCAGGATCTGCTGCACCTCGGGCTGGGCGGCGCGGAATTCGTCGCGCGTCAGCGAAATCCAGAGGTAGCTGGCGGCGGCGCAGGCGCCCGGCACGGCCAGCGGCGCCAGCGAGGCGTGCTCGCTGACCTGCGAGCGGCTGATTTCGAAGATGCGCATGGACACTCGCCCCCGGTGGTTCTTCTTCCACGCCAGAAGTGCCGTGGAGGTGCGGCAGGCATGCCGCAGTAGCTATTATTTTTGTAGCAACCGGGCGGCGTCAAGCGCGAAGTAGGTCAGCACGCCATCGGCGCCGGCGCGCTTGAAGGCCAGCAGGCTTTCGAGCACCACGGCGTCGTGGTCGAGCCAGCCGTTCTGGGCGGCGGCCTTCAGCATGGCGTACTCGCCGCTCACCTGGTAGGCGAAGGTCGGCACGCGGAACTCGTCCTTCACGCGGCGCACGATGTCCAGGTAAGGCATGCCGGGCTTCACCATGACCATGTCGGCGCCTTCGGCGATGTCGATGGCGACCTCGCGCAGCGCCTCGTCGCTGTTGCCGGGGTCCATCTGGTAGACCTTCTTGTTGCTCTTGCCGAGCGTCGCGGCCGAGCCGACGGCGTCGCGGAAGGGGCCGTAGAAGGCGCTGGCGTACTTGGCGCTGTAGGCCATGATGCGCGTGTGGATGTCGCCGCGGGCTTCGAGCGCGGTGCGGATCGCGCCGATGCGGCCGTCCATCATGTCGCTCGGGGCCACAATATCGACGCCAGCTTGCGATTGTGTGAGTGCCTGCTTCACCAGCACTTCAACGGTGGCGTCGTTGAGGATGTAGCCCGTCTCGTCGAGCAGGCCGTCCTGGCCGTGGCTGGTGTAGGGGTCGAGTGCCACGTCGGTCATCACGCCCAGTTCGGGGAAGCGCGCCTTGAGCGCGGCCACCACGCGGGGAATCAGCCCGTCGGGGTTGAAGGCCTCGTCGCCCGCAGGCGTCTTGAGGCTGGCGTCGATCACCGGGAACAGCGCCATCACCGGGATGCCGGCCTGCACGCACTGCTCGGCCACGGGCAGCAGCAGGTCCAGGCTCAGGCGGTCCACGCCGGGCATCGAAGGCACGGCGTCGCGGCGCTTCTCGCCTTCCTGCACGAACACTGGGTAGATCAGGTCGTTCGTCGTCAGCGCATGCTCGCGCACCAGGTTGCGGGTGAAGGCATCGCGGCGCAGCCGTCGCGGGCGGCCGGCGGGGAACATCGCGAGCGGGGAAAATGGTGACGTCATATATCTAAAATTGTGCCTGAAGCGCGAAATCGCAGCCCAGCGCTGCTGGAGGCAAGTTGTCTGACAACTACGGAAATTAATAGAACTTAAGTTCTAGATTTTTGTTGTAAAAGTCAAAGAAACTGCCTCAATCGCTTGAAACCTTGTTTCGTCTTTGTTAAATTCTGAAGCGGGCGGCTTGCCGCTCCCCGCTTTTCCTCCCTGAGCGGGTGCCTTGATGTGTGACAGCAAAAGGGCTTCCCAGCCCGACGTGAAGACGTCGGGCTTTTTTTTGCCCGAAACCTTGGCAAAGGGCCCCGAAGAGGGGTCAGTGTGCAGCCACCACTAAACTGCCGCCATGCTCTGGGTCAAATCTCTTCACATTGTTTTCATTGCCAGCTGGTTTGCCGGGCTGTTCTATCTGCCGCGCATCTTCGTCAACCTGGCGATGGTGCCCCCCGAGTCGGTCGCGGAGCGTGAGCGCCTGCTCCTGATGGCGCGCAAGCTGCTGCGGTTCACCACCTTCCTGGCGGTGCCGGCGCTGGTGTTCGGCGCCTGGCTCTGGCTGGGCTACGGCATCGGGCGCGGCCCGGGCAACGGCTGGATGCACGCCAAGCTGGCCCTGGTGCTGCTGGCCATCGGCTACCACCATGGCTGCGGCGTGCTGCTGCGCCGTTTTGCGGCGGGCGGCAACCGCCGCAGCGACCGCTGGTACCGCTGGTTCAACGAGTTGCCCGTGCTGCTGCTGCTGGGCATCGTGATCCTGGTGGTGGTGAAGCCCTTCTGAGCCCGTGTCGACGGTAGACATGCCGCACAAGTCTGCCGCGCTCCCCCTGGCGCTGGCCTATGCGGCGCTGATCATCTATGCCAGCCTGTATCCCTTCGCCGACTGGCGTGACCAGGGGATCGCGCCCTGGGCCTACCTGTCGGCGCCCTGGCCCAAGTACTGGACGGGCTTCGACTTCGGGGTGAATGTGGCGGGCTACGTGCCCTTCGGTTTTCTGTGTGCGCTGAGTGTGCTGCGCACGGGCAGCAGCCACAGTGTGTGGCGTGCGCTGTTGCGCGCCACGGTGGCGGGCGCGGCGATCGCCTTTGCCATGGAGACGCTGCAAAGCTATCTGCCGGCGCGCATTCCTTCCAATGTCGACCTGGGGTTGAACACCGCCGGCACGGTGCTCGGCGCGGTGCTGGCCGCGGCGCTGGAGCGGCTCGGTGCGATCGCCCACTGGAGCCGCGTGCGCTCGCAATGGTTCGTCGAGGACGCGCGCGGCGGTCTCGTGCTGCTCGCGCTCTGGCCCTTTGCGCTGCTGTTCCCCGCCGCCGTCACCTTCGGCCTCGGCCAGGTGTTCGAACGGCTGGAGACGACGATTTCCGAGTGGCTGCTCGACACGCCCTTCATCGACTGGCTGCCCGTGCGCCAGTTCGAGCTGGAGCCGCTGGTGCCGGCCGTGGAGTTGCTGTGCGTGATGCTCGGGGCGCTGGTGCCTTGCCTGCTGGGCTACCTGGTGGCGCGCAACGTGGTGCAGCGCGCGGTGCTGCTGCCGCTGATCCTGCTCGCAGGTGTTGCGGCCTCGGCGCTGTCGGCGGCCATGAGCTATGGCCCCGAGCATGCGTGGGCCTGGCTCGATCTGCCGGTGCAGGTCGGGCTGGCCGCAGCGGTGTTCGCGGGCGTGCTGCTGCTCTTTGCGCCGCGCCGGCTGTGCGGCGCACTGCTGCTCATGGGGCTCGTGCTCCAGCTGAGCCTGCTGAACCAGGCGCCCGAGAGCGCCTACTTTGCACAGACCCTGGCCACCTGGGAGCAGGGCCGCTTCATCCGCTTCCACGGCCTGGCCCAGTGGCTGGGCTGGGGCTGGCCTTTCGCGGTGCTGGTCTACGTGGTGGCTGCGCTGTCGCGGCGCCGCCCTCGGCCTGAGCACGCACGCTCATAAAATCGGTCGATGCCCAGCACCACTCCCGCCGCGCCGTCCGGCTACTACGGCCGCCACATCTTCTTCTGCCTGAATGAACGCAAGAACGGCGAAGACTCCTGTGCCCTGCACAACGCGCAGGAAGGCTTCGACCGCTGCAAGGCCAAGGTGAAGGAGCAGGGGCTCGCCGGGCCCGGCAAGGTGCGCGTCAACAAGGCCGGCTGCCTCGACCGCTGCGCGGGCGGGCCTGTCGCGGTGGTCTATCCGGAGGCGGTCTGGTACACCTTCGTGGACGCCGAGGACATCGACGAGATCGTCGAGTCGCACCTGAAGAACGGCCAGGTCGTCGAGCGGCTGCTGCTGCCGCCCGACGTCGGCCGCTGAACTTTCCTGCGGACCCCGTGCTCGTACCGTGCACGTTGCCGGCATCGCCGGCCCAGCCAACCCCAGCGCCATGAACTCCCAGACCGAAAAAATCAGCCTCCAGGGCGCCGCGGGCGTGATCGAGGTGCAGCGCGACCTGCCGTTGGGCGACGCGCGCGGCATCGCGGTGATCGCCCATCCGCACCCGCTGTTCGGCGGCACGATGGACAACAAGGTCGTGCAGACCCTGGCCCGCGCCTTCGTGTCCTGCGGCTGGACGGCCGTGCGCTTCAACTTCCGCGGCGTCGGCGCCAGCGAAGGCGCTCACGATGAAGGGCGCGGCGAGCTCGAGGACATGCTGCATGTCGTCGGCCAGCTCGCGCCCGAAGGCCAATTGGCCATTGCCGGCTTTTCCTTCGGTGCCTTCGTGGCCAGCTGCGCGGCCGAGAAGCTCTGGGCCGCACGCGACGTGCGGCAGTTGGTGCTGGTCGGCACGGCCGCCTCGCGTTTCTCGGTGGCCACGCTGCCGGCCGAAGCGCACGAGCGCGCGCTGGTGGTCCATGGCGAAGCCGACGACACCGTGCCTCTCGCCGCCGTGATGGACTGGGCGCGTCCCCAGTCACTCCCTGTCACGGTTATTCCCGGGGGCGGCCATTTCTTTCACGGACAATTGCCGCTGCTCAAAAGCCTGGTCGCCCGCCATCTGCGCGCGGGCACCGAATGAAAGCCTTTCAGGCTTGTTTTCGCCTCTTCCCACACTCTCCATGAATCGTTTTTTCACTGCGCTTCGCGCACTGGTGCTGACCGCTGCTGCCTCGGTTGGCGTGATCGCCGCCGCCCAGATGCCGGCCCCGCCTGAAATCGCCGCGCGCAGCTACCTGCTGCTGGACGTGACCGCGAACCAGATCCTGGCGCAGAAGGACATCGACAGCCCCGTCGAGCCGGCCTCGCTCACCAAGCTGATGACCGCGTACGTCGCGTTCGACGCGCTGCGCGCCAAGAAGATCACGCTGACCCAGACCCTGCCGGTGAGCCCGCGCGCCTGGAAGATGCCCGGTTCGCGCATGTTCATCGATCCCAAGATGCAGGTGCCGGTGGAAGACCTGATCAAGGGCGTGATCGTGCAGTCGGGCAACGACGCCACGGTCGCGCTGGCCGAAGGCGTGGGCGGCACGGTGGAGCATTTCGTCGAGATGATGAACGCCCAGGCCAAGGTGCTGGGCATGAAGAACACCACCTACAAGAACCCCGAAGGCCTGACGGCGCCCGGCCACACGACCACGGCGCGCGACCTGAGCATCCTGGCCACGCGTCTGGTGCGCGACTTCCCCGAGGAAGCCAAGTACTACGCCATCAAGAAGTACCGCTACCCGGGCACCCCATCGACCAACGACACCAACCGCAACCTGCTGCTGTTCCGCGACCCGACCGTCGACGGCCTGAAGACCGGCCACACCGACGCCGCCGGCTACTGCATGATCGCCACCGCCAAGCGCGACTTCCCGAACCTGACCGGCGGCCGCCGCCTGCTGTCGATCGTGCTGGGCGCCAGCAGCGAAGCCGTGCGCGCCAACGAGTCGCAGAAGCTGCTGAACTGGGGCTACACGGCCTACGACGCCGTGCGCCTGTTCGACGCCGGCCAGCCGGCCGCCACGCCCGCCGTCTGGAAGGGCAAGGCCAACGTGCTGAAGCTGGGCCGTCCCGAGGCCATCGTGGTCGCCGTGCCGACCGGTTCCGCCAGCAAGATCAAGACGCAGGTGTCGCGCCCCGACCCGCTGGTCGCGCCGTTCACCAAGTACCAGGCCGTCGGCTCGCTCAAGGTCACGCTGGACGACCAGCCCCTGGCGGACGTGCCGCTGGTCGCCCTGGAGCCGGTCGAGCAGGCCGGCGTCTTCGGCCGCGCCTGGGACGCCGTGCGTCTCTGGATCAAGTAAGAGACAGGAAAAAACGGCCTTGAAACAGGCGGTGGCGGGCGCTCCAGGCGCCTGACATTGCCATTTCAGACCTGCCTGCTATACTCGTGGGCTTTTCGGAATTTTCCGAAGGGTTTCACGTTTTCGTTATTCCCGGCTTCCTTGAGTCACGACCAAGGGCGGTTTCACTACCAAAGTCGGGTTGTTTTGGGACTAATTCATTCATGCCAACCATCAATCAACTGGTGCGTCAGGGTCGAACGGTCGAAAAGATCAATTCGAAGAGCCCTGCCATGCAGAACTCGCCGCAACGTCGCGGTGTCTGCACCCGCGTCTACACCACGACGCCCAAGAAGCCCAACTCGGCGCTTCGTAAAGTTGCCAAGGTCCGTCTGACCAATGGCTTCGAAGTCATCTCCTACATCGGCGGCGAAGGCCACAACCTGCAAGAACACAGCGTCGTGCTGGTTCGCGGCGGTCGTGTCAAGGACTTGCCCGGTGTGCGTTACCACATCGTGCGCGGTTCGCTCGACCTGCAAGGCGTGAAAGACCGCAAGCAGTCGCGTTCCAAGTACGGCGCGAAGCGCCCCAAGAAGGCTTAAGCCTTCCTGTCAGAAAACAAGCGGTGTTCGATGGCCTTGGCGGGCTTGTCGAACGAAGTGACCCAATGTCGGGTCGAGTAAGTGAGAGTCCTGACTGGCTCTCGCGGTATCGGAAACGATGCCAACTGAAGCAAAGAGGTTAGAAAAATGCCACGTCGTCGCGAAGTCCCCAAACGTGAAATCCTGCCGGATCCCAAGTACGGCAATGTCGAGCTGTCCAAATTCATGAACGTGATCATGGAAGGCGGCAAGAAGGCTGTTGCCGAGCGCATCATTTACGGTGCCCTCGACTTCATCGAGAAGAAGAACCCGGACAAGGACCCCCTCGAAGCGTTCACCGTTGCCATCAACAACGTGAAGCCGATGGTCGAAGTGAAGTCGCGCCGCGTCGGTGGTGCGAACTACCAGGTGCCGGTCGAAGTCCGCCCTGTCCGTCGCCTCGCCCTGTCGATGCGCTGGATCAAGGAAGCTGCCCGCAAGCGCGGTGAGAAGTCGATGGCCCTGCGTCTGGCCAACGAACTGATGGAAGCCACGGAAGGCCGTGGCGGTGCCATGAAGAAGCGCGACGAAGTGCACCGCATGGCAGAAGCCAACCGCGCCTTCAGCCACTTCCGCTTCTAAAAAACACACGTCTCTTGAGCGTTGGGGGTTGAGTGCCGGGCGAAATCGCCCGTGCTCGACGCCCAGCGCTCAACGCATTTAAACCCGAAAGTACATCATGTCCCGCAAGACCCCCATCGAGCGCTACCGCAACATCGGTATCTCCGCGCACATCGACGCCGGCAAGACCACCACCACCGAACGTATCCTGTTCTACACGGGCGTGACCCACAAGCTCGGCGAAGTGCACGATGGCGCGGCAACGACCGACTGGATGGAGCAGGAACAAGAGCGTGGCATCACGATCACCTCGGCTGCCGTGACCTGCTTCTGGAAGGGCATGGACCACTCGCTGCCCGAGCACCGCATCAACATCATCGACACCCCCGGCCACGTGGACTTCACCATTGAAGTCGAGCGCTCGATGCGCGTGCTGGACGGCGCCGTCATGGTGTACGACTCGGTCGGCGGCGTGCAGCCCCAATCGGAAACCGTCTGGCGTCAGGCCAACAAGTACAAGGTGCCGCGTCTGGCGTTCGTCAACAAGATGGACCGCATCGGCGCCAACTTCTTCCGCGTTCGCCAGATGATGGTCGACCGCCTGAAGGCCAACCCCGTGCCGATCGTGATTCCGATCGGTGCCGAAGACAAGTTCCAGGGCGTGGTCGACCTGCGTCTGATGAAGGCGATCTTCTGGGACGAAGCCTCGCAAGGCATGAAGTTCGAAACGCGCGAGATCCCCGCCGAGCTGGTCGAGCTGGCCAAGGAATGGCGCGAGAAGATGGTCGAAAGCGCGGCCGAAGCTTCGGAAGAGCTGATGAACAAGTACCTTGAAGAAGGTGACCTGACGCTCGAGGAAATCACCCACGGTCTGCGCACGCGCACGATCGCCGGCGAAATCCAGCCGATGCTGTGCGGCAGCGCGTTCAAGAACAAGGGCGTGCAGCGCATGCTCGACGCCGTGATCGAACTGATGCCTTCGCCGCTGGACATTCCTCCGGTGCACGGCACGGACGACGACGAGCAAGACGTGACCCGCAAGGCCGACGACGGCGAGAAGTTCTCGGCGCTGGCATTCAAGCTCATGACCGACCCGTACGTTGGCCAGCTGACCTTCGTGCGCGTGTACTCGGGCGTTCTGAGCAAGGGCGACACCGTCTACAACCCGGTCAAGGGCAAGAAAGAGCGTATCGGCCGTATCGTGCAGATGCACGCCAACGAACGCCTCGAAATCGAAGAAATCCGTGCCGGCGACATCGCCGCTTGCGTGGGCCTGAAGGACGTCACCACGGGCGAAACCCTGTGCGACCCGAATGCCATGATCACGCTGGAGCGCATGGAATTCCCCGAGCCCGTGATCTCGCAGGCCGTCGAGCCCAAGACCAAGGCCGACCAGGAAAAGATGGGCATCGCCCTGCAGCGCCTGGCTTCGGAAGATCCGTCGTTCCGCGTGCGCACCGACGAAGAATCCGGCCAGACCATCATCTCCGGCATGGGCGAACTGCACCTCGAAATCATCGTGGACCGCATGAAGCGCGAATTCGGCGTGGAAGCCAACGTGGGCAAGCCGCAAGTGGCTTACCGCGAAACGATCCGCAAGACCGTCGAAGAAGCCGAAGGCAAGTTCGTTCGCCAGTCGGGTGGTAAGGGCCAGTACGGTCACGTCATCCTGAAGATCGAGCCGCAGGAAGCCGGCAAGGGCTTCGAGTTCGTCGACGCCATCAAGGGCGGTGTGGTTCCTCGCGAATACATCCCCGCCGTGGAAAAGGGCGTTGTGGAAGCACTGACGCAAGGCGTGCTGGCGGGCTACCCCGTCGTCGACGTCAAGGTCACGCTGCACTTCGGTTCGTACCACGACGTGGACTCGAACGAAATGGCGTTCAAGATGGCCGCGATCTTCGGCTTCAAGGAAGGCGCCCGCAAGGCCAGCCCGGTCATCCTCGAGCCGATGATGGCCGTGGAAGTCGAAACGCCTGAAGACTACGCCGGCAACGTGATGGGCGACCTGTCCAGCCGTCGCGGCATGGTGCAGGGCATGGACGACATGATCGGTGGCGGCAAGCTCATCAAGGCTGAAGTCCCGCTGTCGGAAATGTTCGGCTACTCGACGACGCTGCGCTCGGCCACGCAAGGCCGCGCCACGTACACGATGGAGTTCAAGCACTACGCTGAAGCTCCCCGTAACGTCGCCGAAGCCATCGTGGCCGCTCGCTCGAAGTAAGTTTCAAGAATGTGGGGCCGCGCAGTGCGCGGCCCTTCTTGTCTGCGATCCGGTGCCGCCCTGTTCCCGTGCGGGGCGAACCAGCAATCGGATGCAGACATAAAACCAACACACGGGACATGCTCTTTCAAGGATTGAAAAATGGCAAAAGGTAAATTCACCCGCACCAAGCCGCACGTGAACGTGGGCACGATCGGTCACGTTGACCACGGCAAGACCACGCTGACGGCTGCGATCGCCACCGTGCTGTCGGCCAAGTTCGGCGGCGAAGCCAAGGCTTACGACCAGATCGACGCAGCGCCTGAAGAAAAGGCCCGCGGCATCACGATCAACACCGCGCACGTCGAGTACGAAACGGCCAACCGCCACTACGCACACGTCGACTGCCCCGGCCACGCCGACTACGTGAAGAACATGATCACCGGCGCTGCCCAGATGGACGGCGCCATCCTGGTGTGCTCGGCCGCTGACGGCCCGATGCCCCAGACCCGTGAACACATCCTGCTGGCTCGCCAGGTGGGCGTGGGCTACATCATCGTGTTCCTGAACAAGTGCGACATGGTCGACGACAAGGAGCTGCTCGAGCTGGTCGAAATGGAAGTTCGCGAACTCCTCGACAAGTACGAATTCCCCGGCGACGACACCCCCATCATCCACGGCTCGGCCAAGCTCGCCCTGGAAGGCGACAAGGGCGACCTGGGCGAAGGCGCCATCATGAAGCTGGCAGAAGCCCTGGACACGTACATCCCCACGCCTGAGCGCGCTGTGGACGGCACGTTCCTGATGCCCGTGGAAGACGTGTTCTCGATCTCGGGTCGCGGCACCGTGGTGACCGGCGCTGTCGAGCGCGGCGTGATCAAGGTCGGCGAAGAAATCGAAATCGTCGGTATCCGCCCCACCGTCAAGACCACCTGCACCGGCGTGGAAATGTTCCGCAAGCTGCTGGACCAAGGTCAGGCTGGCGACAACGTCGGCGTGCTGCTGCGCGGCACGAAGCGCGAAGAAGTCGAACGCGGCCAAGTGCTGTGCAAGCCCGGCTCGATCAAGCCGCACGTGCACTTCACCGCCGAGGTGTATGTCCTGTCCAAGGACGAAGGCGGCCGTCACACGCCGTTCTTCAACAACTACCGTCCGCAGTTCTACTTCCGCACGACGGACGTGACCGGCGCGATCGAGCTGCCCGCGGACAAGGAAATGGTCATGCCTGGCGACAACGTCAGCATCACCGTGAAGCTGATCAACCCGATCGCGATGGAAGAAGGCCTGCGCTTCGCCATCCGTGAAGGCGGCCGTACCGTGGGTTCGGGCGTCGTGGCCAAGATCCTCGACATCTAAGCCGGACGCAAAGGAATCACCATGGCTACCAAGCAAAAGATCCGCATCCGCCTGAAGGCATTCGACTACAAGCTGATCGACCAGTCGGCCGCTGAAATCGTGGACACCGCCAAGCGCACCGGCGCGATCGTCAAGGGCCCCGTGCCCCTGCCGACCCGCATGAAGCGTTTCGACATCCTGCGTTCGCCGCACGTCAACAAGACGTCGCGCGACCAGCTGGAAATCCGCACGCACCAGCGCCTGATGGACATCGTCGATCCTACCGACAAGACCGTGGACGCGCTGATGAAGCTCGACCTGCCGGCCGGCGTCGACGTCGAGATCAAGCTGCAGTAATTCGACCTCGCGTCGCATTCCGAGCACAGCCCGCCTGCAGAAATGCAGGCGGGCTTTTTTTGTGCTTCACGTTTGTTTCTCAAGTGTGGCATCCTCGCGCACCGGCCTGCGGGACGCAGTGCGCCGGGGCTGAAATGAGGGCAGCACACGTGATGAGCCAGAAGTTCTCTTTTGCATTCGGTGCGGCGTGCATCGCGGCAGCATTGCTGGCAGGTTGCGGTGGGGGAGGCGGTGG
>NZ_JBYSZY010000061.1:0-38432 GCF_058787635.1 Variovorax sp. FW305-3-2-15-B-LB1
GGCGTGAGCAGGATGGGGTGGGCGGCTTGACTCATGGTGTCTCCAGGCAGGGAAAGGAAATGAGGGGCGAGAGGTAAAGGGTTCGTTCAGCCGCGGCCGAGGTTGCGCCAGGCCTGCGTGCGTGCGAGCAGCACGCGGGTGAGCAGTGCGTAGGCGATGCACACCAGCGTCGAGGTGACGACGATCAGGCTGGCCAGCGCGGCGGCCGGGCCGATGTCGCCGGCGTCGTCCAGGTGCATGATCGCGACCGACGCGAGGATGGTCTCCGGCGTGTACAGGAAGATGGCGCACGACAGGCTGGCCATCGACACCACGAAGAAGTAGCGCCCGATGTCCAGGATGGCCGGCAGGCACACCGGCACCGTCACGCGCAGGAAGGTCTTGAAGAACGGCACCTTCAGCGAGGCCGACACGGCCTCGAACTCGTTGTCGATCTGCTTGAGCGCCGTCACCGCCGTGAGGTGGCTCGAGGTGTAGTAGTGCACCACCATCGAGATGACCAGGATCGCCATCGTCTGGTACAGGAAGTTCAGCGGGTTGGACGGATGGTTGAAGAACATCACGTAGCCCAGGCCCAGCACCAGGCCCGGCACCGCCATCGACAGCACCGCCATCAGGTGCATGCCCTTGCGCATGAGGCCCAGGTTGCGCGTCTTCTCGATCAGGTAGGCGCCCACGAACACGATGAGCGAGCCCGCCACCGCGGTGACCATGGCCACCAGCAGGCTGTTGCCGTAGGCGGCGGCCATGTCGCTTTCGACCAGCACGAAGTGGTAGTGCTTGAGCGTGAACGACAGGTCGTAGGGCCACAGCGAGATCGCCGAGGTGTAGATCGCCATGCCGATGGTCGCCAGCAGCAGGCTGCAGACCACGGTGCAGAACAGCGTGAGCAGCGCATCGGCCACCTTGCGGGGCTTGGGCGTGTAGGGCACCGAGCGCGCCGTGAGCTGTGCCTTCAGCTTGCGCCGCACCACGTAGTCGATCACGAACGAGATGATCGACGGAATGAGCAGCAGCATGCCCACCACCGCGCCGATGGAGAAGTTGTGCTGGCCGACCACCTGCTTGAACACGTCGACCGACAGCACGTTGAAGTTGCCGCCGATGACCTTGGGCGCGCCGAAGTCGCTCACCACGTAAGTGAAGACCACGGTGGCCGCGCTGATCAGGCCGTACTTGCACGAGGGCAGGGTGATCGTCATGAACTGGCGCAGGGGCCGCGTGCGCAGCGCGGTGGCCGCTTCGTACAGCCGGCCGTCGGCCAGCGACAGTGCGGTGACCAGGATCATCAGCGCGTGCGGGAAGGTGTTGTAGACCTCGGCCAGGATGATCCCGGGCGCGCCGTAGATCGAGGCGCCGCCCAGCAGGAACTTGAGTGCGCCCTGGTTGCCGAACCACTGCACGAACGAGATGGCCGACAGCAGCGAGGGCGCGAGCAGCGGAATGAGCGCGATGAGCCGGAACACCGCCTTCAGCGGCGCCGGCATGCGGCTGCGCGTGAGCGCGTAGGCGAACACGAAGGCCGTGGGCACCGAGATCATCACCACTGCGGCCGACACCCACACCGAGTTCCAGGCCGCGCGCAGCAGGCTCGGCGTCTGGAAGTAGGTGATGAAGTGGGCCAGGCCGACGAAGCGGCCGTTCTTGTCCTGCACCGCGTGGGCCAGGATGGTGAGCAGCGGCGCGATGAGGAACACGAACAGCATCGCCATCACCACGAACAGGATGGCGCGCGCGATGGTCTCGTCACGGCTCCAGCGCAGGGCGGGGCGTGCAGCGAGCACGGGGCGGGGATGTGCCAGCGTGTTCATGGCTTGGCGGTGCGCGCGGCAAAGGCGCGGATGCGGTTGGCGCGCAAGGCGATGTCGATGGTGTTGCCTTCGCGGATGTCCAGGTCGTGCAGCTGGTTCAGTGAGAAGTGCAGGCCCAGCGTCTGGCCGTGCAGCGCGTCGGCCGTGACTTCGGCAATGCACAGGCCGCCCAGGAACTCGACCTTCGTGACCTTCGCCTGCAGGCGGTTGGGCGTGTCCTCGCGCAGGTGTTCCACCGCGCGGTCTTCGGGCCGCAGATACAGGTTGACGGCGTCGCCGGGCTCGAAGGCGCCGTCGCAGGCGTCGCACTGCAGCTCCATGTCGCCGACCTGGAAGCGCTGGTTGCCCAGCGCCATCGCGCGCAGCACGTTGACCTTGCCCACGAAGTCGGCCACGAAGGGCGTGGCCGGCTGCTCGTAGATTTCCATCGGCGTGCCGACCTGCTCGATCACGCCGTGGTTCATCACCACGATGCGGTCGGCCATCGAGAGCGCTTCTTCCTGGTCGTGCGTGACCATGATGGTCGTGATGCCGACCTGCTTCTGCAGCCGGCGGATCTCGCCGCGCAGGCGGATGCGCTCCAGCGCGTCGAGCGCCGACAGCGGCTCGTCCAGCAGCAGCAGGCCGGGCCGCGTGGCGAGCGCGCGGGCCAGGGCCACGCGCTGTTGCTGGCCGCCCGAGAGCTGGCTCGGGTACTTGGCGCCCGAGGTCGGCAGGCCGACCAGCTTCAGCAGCTCGTCGACGCGCGTCTTGATCTCGCCCCGCTTCGCGCGGCTGTTGACGAGGCCGTAGCCCACGTTCTCGGCGATCGACAGGTTGGGAAAGAGCGCGTACGACTGGAACACGATGCCGTAGTCGCGCTTGTCCGGCGACAGCCACGAGACGTCCTTGCCGTTCTGCAGGATCTGCCCGGCGGTCTGTGTCTCCAGGCCCGCGATGATGCGCAGCAGCGTGGTCTTGCCGCAGCCCGAGGGGCCGAGAAAGCACAGCATCTCGCCCGGGTTCACGCGCAGGTGCACGTCGCGCAGCGCGCTGAAGGTCTCGAAGTCCTTGCGAACACCGACGATCTCGAGGGCCGCGGGCGGGGCCGAGGTGGGAGTCAACTGGCTGGCGATGAAGCGGGTGTCGGTCATGTCCATTTTTCGCACTCGTCGTTGGAGGGCGTCACCAGCTGCGGCGGCACCCTTGAATTGAAAACCGGGGGATGCCGTCGGGCTTACTTGGGTTCGGCCTTGCCTTCGTAGCGCTTGCTCCATTCGGCCAGGATGCGTTCGCGGTTCTTGGCGGCCCAGTTCAGGTCGTTCTTGGCCAGCAGCTTCTCGTAGTTCTCAGGGATGCCTTCGAGCTTGGAGACCACGCCCGGATAGGCGACCACCGCCCACCAGCGCGCGCTGATCTGGTTGGCTTCCTTGCTCGCCATCCAGTCGGCAAAGCGCTTGCCTTGCGCCAGCTTCGTGCTGGTCTTCATGAGGCTGGTGGCCTCGATGTCCCAGCCCAGGCCTTCCTTCGGAAAGATCAGGTCGACCGGCGCGCCCGACTTCTTCACCTGGTGCGCGCGGAACTCGAACGAGATGCCGATGGGGAACTCGCCCGCGCCCGCCTGCTTGCAGGGCTTGGAGCCCGAGTGCACGTACTGCGCGATGTTCTGGTGCAGCGCGTCCATGTACTTCCAGCCTTCGGCGTCGCCCATGTTCTGCAGCCAGTACGACACGTCGAGGTAGCCGGTGCCGCTGGAGGCGGGGTGCGGCATCGAGATCGTGCCCTTGTAGACGGGCTTGGTCAGGTCCTTCCAGCTCTCGGGCTTGGGCAGGCCGAGCTTCTTGGCCTCGACCGTGTTGAAGCAGATGGTGGCGGCCCACACGTCCATGCCGACCCAGGCGGGCGGGCGCGCGGCGTCGGAGTACGCGGGGTTCAGCTCCTTGAAGCCCTTGGGCTCATAAGGAAGCAGCATGCCTTCCTGCTGCAGCAGCGCCAGGCTGCTGGCGGCCAGGCCGGCCACCACGTCGGCCTGCGGGTTGGCTTTTTCGGCCAGCAGCTTGGCGGTGACGATGCCGGTGGAGTCGCGCACCCACTTCACCTCGATGTCGGGGTTGGCCTTCTCGAACGCGTCCTTGTAGAGCTTCATGGCGTCGGTCTCGAGCGCCGTGTAGACCAGGAGCGGCGTCTTTTGCGCCCACGCACTGCCGGACATGAGGCCGAGGGCCGCAACACACAGGGCGGCCGTGAGACGGCGCGTGCTTTGTTTCATCGTCATCTGTTTCTCCTGAAAGGCTGGCTGTCACTGAAGAAGGGTGAGGGCTGGCGCCGGCGCGAGGGTGGGCAACGCCATCCGGTGTTTGCAATGTAGGTTGCTGATTGATGACTGTCAATAAAAAATTGTTGACAGTTGACGATCCTTCGGGAAAATACGCCCCATGGTCACCAGCAATCACTCCGCCGCCCTCGCGTTCCTCCAGTCCAGCTCGCTGCCGATGCTGATGCAGGAAGAAATCGAGCGTTTGATCATGACGGGCGAGCTCCCCGTGGGCAGCCGCATCAACGAGAGCGAGCTCTCGCAGCGCTTCAACACCAGCCGCGGCCCGATCCGCGAGGCGTTGCGCGCGCTGGAAGAGGCGGGCCTCGTGCGCAACGAGAAGAACCGCGGTGTCTTCGTGCGAGAGATCGCGTTCGAGGAGGCCGACGAGATCTACGAGCTGCGCGAGGCGCTGGAAGAAATCATCGGCCGGCGCGTGGCCCTGGCCATCCAGCCCGACGCGGTGGAGCGCCTGCGCGCCATGGTCGACGCCATGCGCTCGGCGGCCCAGGCGCAGGACGTGGAGCAGTACGCGCAGCTCAACCTGCAGTTCCACGAGATCCTGCTCGACACCGCCGGCAGCAAGAAGCTCACCGAAACCTACAAGCGGCTCGTCAAGGAGCTGCACCTTTTCAGAATGCGCGCGCTCGACAGCGGCGGCGGCCTGCGGGTCTCGGCCGACGAGCACAGCCACATCGTCGACGCCATTGCCAGCGGCAACCCCGACACGGCAGGGCGCGCGCTGCGCGAACACGTGGCCGGCAGCCGCGCACGCATGCACAAGGCCTTCGGCCGCATCGACGCCGATGCGGCCACCTCCAGCAACACCACCGCTACCCCGAACCACCCACCCCAAAAGGAAGTCTGAAATGACACCGGAGACACTTGAAGTCAATGCCAGGAGCTATCGCTGGATGGCGCGTCCGATCGTGGTCGTGTGCGTGGACGGCTGCGAGCCGGCCTACCTCGACGCGGCCATTGCGGCCGGCGTGGCGCCCTACATCGCCCGCATGCGCAAGGACGGTGCCGACCTGCTCGCCGACTGCGTCGTGCCCTCGTTCACCAACCCCAACAACCTGTCGATCGTGACCGGTGCACCGCCCGCGGTGCACGGCATCTGCGGCAACTACTTCTTCGACCGCGAGCTGGGCCAGGAAGTGATGATGAACGACCCCAAGTACCTGCGCGCCGGCACCGTGCTGGCTGCGTTTGCAGATGCGGGCGCCAAGCTGGCGGTGGTCACGGCCAAGGACAAGCTGCGCAAGCTGCTGGGCCACAAGATGAAGGGCATCTGCTTCTCGTCCGAGAAGTCGGACCAGGTGACGATGGAAGAGAACGGCATCGACAGCGTGCTCGACATGGTCGGCATGCCGGTGCCTTCGGTCTACAGCGCAGAGCTGTCGGAGTTCGTGTTCGCCGCCGGCGTGAAGCTGATGGAATCGCAGCGTCCCGACCTCATGTACCTGTCGACCACCGACTACGTGCAGCACAAGGCCGCGCCGGGCAGCCCCGCCGCCAACGCGTTCTACCAAATGATGGACGGCTACCTCGCGCAGCTGGATGCACTGGGCGCCACCATCGTGCTCACGGCCGACCACGGCATGAACGACAAGCATGGCGCGGACGGTTCGCCGAACGTGATCTACCTGCAGGACGTGCTCGACGGCTGGTACGGCGCTGAAAAGGCCCGCGTGATCCTGCCGATCACCGACCCCTACGTGGTGCACCACGGCGCGCTCGGCTCCTTCGCCACCGTGTACGCACCCGACGAAGCCAGCGTGCCGGGCTGGATCGAACGCATCAAGGGCATTCCGGGCATGGAGCTCGTGCTCTCGCGCGCCGAGGCCGCCAAGCGCTTCGAGCTGCCGCCGGACCGCATCGGCGACATCGTGGTGGTGAGCGAGCAAAGCACCGTCATCGGCACCTCGGCCACGCGACATGACCTCACGGCCCTCGAAGTGCCGCTGCGCTCGCACGGCGGTGTGTCGGAGCAGAAGGTGCCGCTGATCTGCAATCGCCCGGTCGAAGGTATTGCCGCCGGCCGCCGGCTGCGCAACTTCGATGCGCTCGACCTCGCCCTGAACCACGCACGCTGAAGCCACACGGAGCAAGCACCCATGAGCCAAGCCATCCTGAAGCCAGGCACCGTCCACCGCGAAGCCCTGCGCATCGCCGGCGAGAAAGTCCACCGCGACCGCACCATCGAGGTCACCTACCCCTACACCGGCGAGGTGATCGCCACCGTGCCCAAGGCCACGCTGGACGACGTGCGCAATGCCCTGCGCATCGCCCGCGACTACAAGCCCACGCTCACGCGCTACGAGCGCTACAAGATCCTCATGCGCGCCGGCGAGATCATCGCCTCGCGCCTGGATGAAATGTCGCGCACCATCACGCTCGAATCGGGCCTGTCGCGCAAGGACTCGCTGTACGAAGTGGGCCGCGCCTCCGACGTGCTGCTGTTCGCCGCCAACCAGGCGCTGGTGGACGACGGCCAGGTGTTCTCCTGCGACCTCACGCACCACGGCAAGAGTCGCAAGGTCTACACGATGCGCGAGCCGCTGCTGGGCGCCATCACCGCCATCACGCCGTTCAACCACCCGCTGAACCAGGTGATCCACAAGGTGGCGCCGGCCATTGCGACCAACAACCGCATCGTGCTGAAACCCAGCGAGAAGACGCCGCTCACGGCCTTCCTGCTGGCCGACATCCTGTACGAGGCCGGACTGCCGCCGCAGATGCTGTCGGTGCTCACGGGCGACCCCAAGGAAATCGCCGACGAGCTGCTGACCAATGCCGATGTCGACCTCGTCACCTTCACGGGTGGCGTGCCCATCGGCAAGTACATCGCGGGCAAGGCCACCTACAAGCGCCAGATCCTGGAGCTGGGCGGCAACGACCCGATCATCGTGATGGAAGACGCGGACATCGAGGAGGCTGCGACGCTGGCTGCCAACGGGTCTTACAAGAACTCGGGGCAGCGCTGCACGGCGGTGAAGCGCATGCTGGTGCACGAGGCCGTTGCGGATCGCTTCGTCGAGCTGCTGGTCGAGAAGACCCGCGCACTGAAGTACGGCGACCCGATGGACCCCGACACCGACATGGGCACCGTGATCGATGAAGCGGCTGCGAAGCAGTTCGAGGCTGTGGTCAACGAAGCCATCGCAGCCGGTGCGAAGCTCCTGTATGGCAACGAACGCCGCGGCGCGCTGTACTCGCCCACCGTGCTCGACCACGTCGACCCCGAGATGACCGTCGCCAAGCACGAGACCTTCGGCCCCGTGTCGCCGGTGATCCGTTTCAAGAACATCGACGAGGCGATCCGCATCTCCAACGGCACGGCCTACGGCCTGTCGTCGTCGATCTGCACCAACCGCCTGGACTACATCACGCGCTTCATCCGCGAGCTGAACGTGGGCAGCGTCAATGTGCGCGAGGTGCCCGGCTACCGCCTGGAGCTCACGCCCTTCGGCGGCATCAAGGACTCGGGCCTGGGCTACAAGGAAGGCGTGCTCGAGGCGATGAAAAGCTTCACCAACACCAAGACCTACTCGCTGCCCTGGTAACCATGAGCCTCAGCATCCCCGACATCGTCGGCCTCTTCGAGACCAAGGGCCATGCGCAGTACGACGGCGAGCCGGTCACGCAGCTGGAGCACGCGCTGCAGTCCGCGCACCTGGCCGAGCAGGAGGGCGCGGACAGTGCGCTGATCGCCGCCGCCCTGCTGCACGACCTGGGCCACCTGCTGCACGACTTCGGCGGCACGCCGACGCAACAGGGCCTGGACGACCTGCATCAGTACCGCTGCCTGCCGTTCCTGCGCGCGCTGTTCGGTCCGGCCACGCTGGAACCGATCCGGTTGCACGTGGACGCCAAGCGCTTCCTGTGCGCGCGCGTGCCCGGCTACCTGGAGGCGCTGTCGCCCGACTCGAAGCGCAGCCTGCAACTGCAGGGCGGCGTCTTCGACGAGGCACAGGCCAAGGCTTTCGAGACGCTGCCGTATGCAATGGACGCAGTGCGCCTGCGGCAGTGGGACGACACGGCCAAGCTGGCCGATGCCGACATGCCCGGCCTCGCGCACTTCGTGCGCCACCTCGAGATCAGTTCCGCCGAACACCGGCAAGCCCTCACCACCGCTTAAGGCACACGGATGCGCCCCTTCTGGATCGAACAAGCGCTCTTCAACGATGGCGATCTGGCACCGGCGCTGCAAGGCGAAACCACCGCCGACGTCTGCATCGTCGGCGGTGGCTTCACCGGCCTGTGGACGGCCATCCAGGCCAAGCTGCAGGCGCCCGCGCTCGACATCGTCATTCTCGAAAGCGACCTGTGCGGCGCCGGCGCGAGCGGGCGCAACGGCGGTTGCCTGCTCACCTGGTCGGCCAAGTTCCTGACCCTGCGGCGGCTGTTCGGCGAAGACGAGGCGGTGCGCCTCGTGAAGGCGTCGGAAGCGGCGGTGGGGCACATCGCCGACTTCTGCGCGGCGCACGGCATCGACGCCGAACTTCGGCGCGACGGCACGCTCTACACCGCGACCTCGCAGGCGCAGATCGGCACGCTCGATCCGATGATGCAGGCGCTGGAGGCGCGCGGCATCCACTCGTACCACGCGCTGCCACCCGACGAGGTGGCGCGGCGCTCGGGCTCGGCGCGCAACCTGGCCGGCGTGTACTCGCCGATCGCCGCCACCGTGCACCCGGGCAAGCTGGTGCGCGGGCTGCGGCGCGTGGCGCTGGCCATGGGCATCCGCATCCACGAGCGCACGCCCATGCTCGACTTCAGCACCGACCAGCCCGTGCTGGTGCACACGCCCACCGGCCGCGTGCGCGCGAAGAAACTGGTGCTCGCGATGAACGCGTGGATGGCCAGCCGCTTCCCGCAGTTCGAGCGGACCATCGCCATCGTGTCGAGCGACATGATCATCACCGAGCGCTGCCCCGAGCTGCTGCAGCAGATCGGGCTGACCGACGGTGTGTCGGTGCTCGACTCGCGCACCTTCGTGTACTACTACCGCAGCACGGTCGACGGCCGCATCATGCTGGGCAAGGGCGGCAACACCTTCGCCTGGGGCGGTCGCATGGCCAAGGTGTTCGACGAGCGCTCGCCGTACGAGGGCGAGCTCACGCAGGCCCTGCATTCGTTCTTCCCGGCATTGAGCAATACGCCGATCACCGCCAGCTGGAACGGCCCGTCCGACCGCTCGGTGACGGGCTTTCCGTTCTTCGGCAAGCTCGATGGCGCGCCGCACATCTACTACGGCTTCGGCTACTCGGGCAATGGGGTGGGGCCGACCTACATGGGTGGGCAGATCCTGTCGTCGCTGGTGCTCGACCAGGACAACGCATGGACGCGCAGCCCGATCACGGGCGGGCCGCTGGGCTACTTTCCGCCGGAGCCCATGCGCTATGTGGGCTCGATCGTCGTGCGCAACGCGATCCGCCGCAAGGAACGCGCTGAGGATGAGGACCGCCAGCCATGGCTGGTGGACCGCATGCTCAGCAAGCTCGCGAACGCCGCAGGCAAGGCCGACAAGGCCTGACCTGCGGGTGCCGCGATATCAGCGGTTCGACGGGAACGAGAACATCGTCCCTTCACGCACGCCGGCCGAGGGCCAACGCTGCGTGACGGTCTTGCGCTTGGTGTAGAAGCGCACGGCGTCGGGGCCGTAGGCGTGCAGGTCGCCGAACAGCGAACGCTTCCAGCCGCCGAACGAGTGGTACGCCACGGGCACCGGCAGCGGCACGTTGATGCCGACCATGCCGACCTGGATGTTGTCGCTGAACCAGCGCGCGGCCTCGCCGTCGCGCGTGAAGATGCAGGTGCCGTTGCCGTACTCGTGCGCATCGATCAGGTCCATGGCTTCCTGCAGCGTCTTCACGCGCACCACGCCGAGCACCGGGCCGAAGATTTCTTCCTGGTAGATCGTCATGCCGGGCTTCACGTGGTCGAACAGGCAGGCGCCCAGGTAGTAGCCGCCTTCGTGGCCTTCGACCTGGATGCTGCGGCCGTCGACCACCAGCTTGGCGCCGGCGGCCACGCCCGCGTCGACGAAGGCCTTGACCTTCTCGAAGTGCGGCTGGGTGACCAGCGGGCCCATGTCGTTGCCGTTGTCGGTGCCGGGGCCGACCTTCATCTTGGCGATCTCGACCTTCAGGCCCTCGACCACCGCGTCGGCCGTGGCGTCGCCCACGGCCACCACCAGCGGGATCGCCATGCAGCGCTCGCCGCACGAGCCATAGGCCGCGCCCATGAGCGCGCTCACGGCGTTGCCGATGTCGGCGTCGGGCATCACCACCGCGTGGTTCTTGGCGCCGCCGAGCGCCTGCACGCGCTTGCCGTGGGCCGTGCCCGTGGTGTAGATGTATTCGGCGATGGGCGTGGAGCCCACAAAGCTCACGGCCTTCACGCGGCGGTCGGTCAGCAGCGTGTCGACCGCTTCCTTGTCGCCGTTGACCACGTTCAGCACGCCCGGCGGCAGGCCGGCCTGCAGCGCGAGTTCGGCCATGAACAGCGTGGAGGAGGGCGTGCGCTCCGAGGGCTTGAGCACGAAGGTGTTGCCGCAGGCCACGGCCATCGGCCACATCCACAGCGGCACCATGACGGGGAAGTTGAACGGCGTGATGCCGGCCGCCACGCCCATGGCCTGGAACTCGCTCCACGAGTCGATCGACGGGCCGACGTTCTTGCTGTGCTCGCCCTTGAGCAGCTCGGGCACGTAGCTGGCGTACTCGACGTTCTCGATGCCGCGCTGCAGCTCGCCGTGCGCGTCGGCCAGCACCTTGCCGTGCTCGGCGGTGATGAGGGCGGCGATGGTGTCGGCGTTTTCCTCGAGCAGCGTCTTCAGGCGGCTCATCACGCGGGCGCGCTTGAGCGGCGGCGTGTTGCGCCAGGCCGGGAAGGCGGCCTGCGCCGAGGCGATGGCCTGCTCGACCGTGAGCTTGTCGGCGAGCGCCACGCTCTTGGCCGACAGGCCGGTGGCGGGGTCGAACACCGGCTGCACGCGGCTGCCGCCGCCGACGTGCTTGCCGTCGATGAAGTGGCCGATGGTGGCGGTGACGTTCTTGTCGTGTTGCATGTCTTCAGGTCTCGAAAGGGGATCAGTTGGTTTCTGCGAGGGCGTCTGCGAGCGCATTGACCATGCGGTCGATCTCGGCCTTCTCGGCGATGAACGGCGGTGCGAGCTGGATCGTGTCGCCGCCGTAGCGCACGTAGAAGCCCTTCTTCCAGCAGTTCATCGCGATCTCGTAGGGGCGGCGTGCCGGCTCGCCCGGCAGCGCGGCGATGGTGATGCCGGCGGCCAGGCCGTAGTTGCGGATGTCGGCGACGTGCTTGCTGCCCTTGAGGCTGTGCACGGCGTTCTCGAAGTGCGGGGCCAGCGTCTGCACGCGGCCGATCATGTCTTCCTTCTGCAGCACGTCGAGCGCGGCGATGCCGGCGGCGCAGGCCACGGGGTGTGCGCCGTAGGTGTAGCCGTGCGGGAACTCGAGCATGTACTCGGGGCCGCCGGCGGCCATGAAGGTGTCGTAGATGTCCTTGCTGGCCACCACGGCGCCCAGCGGCTGCGCGCCGTTGGTGACCTGCTTGGCGATGTTCATGATGTCGGGCGTGACGCCGAAGGCATCGGCGCCCGTGAGCGCGCCGCAGCGGCCGAACCCGGTGATCACTTCGTCGAAGATCAGCAGGATGTTGTTCGCCGTGCAGATGTCGCGCAGGCGCTTCAGGTAGCCCTTGGGCGGAATCACCACGCCGGCCGAACCGGCAAAGGGCTCCACGATCACGGCCGCGATGGTCGAGGCGTCGTGCAGCGCAATGAGGTCGAGCAGGCGGTCGGCCAGCTCGGCGCCGCTTTCGGGCATGCCGCGCGAGAAGGCATTGCTGGCCAGCTGCGTGTGCGGCAGGTGGTCGGCCTCGACGCCCTGGCCGAACAGCTTGCGGTTGGCCGCGATGCCGCCCACCGAAATGCCGCCGTAGTTCACGCCGTGGTAGCCCTTCTCGCGGCCGATGAGGCGCGTCTTGCCGGCCTGGCCCTTGGTGCGCCAGTAGGCGCGCGCCATCTTCAGCGAGGTGTCGGCGGCCTCGGAGCCCGAGCCGGTGAAGAACACGTAGTCCAGGCCGGCGGGCGTCAGTTCCTTGATCTTGTTGGCCAGCTCGAACGAGAGCGGGTGGCCGAACTGGAAGGCGGGCGAGTAGTCGAGCTTGGCGATCTGGCGGCTCACCGCCTCGGTGATCTCGGGGCGGCCGTGGCCCAGGCCCGAGCACCACAGGCCCGACAGGCCGTCGAAGATCTTGCGGCCGTCGTTGTCGGTGAAGTAGGCGCCCTTGGCCTCCACGATGATCCGCGGATCGGCCTTGAAGTTGCGGTTGCCGGTGTAGGGCATCCAGTGCGCCTCGAGCCAGGCGGCGTCGGTGCGCGCGGTGGGCGTGGGTTCGATGGCGGGTGTGGCGAGGGTCATGGCGCATCCCGCGCAGGGCGGGCTCCGGGGGGTGAAGGGATGCGCCGATTGTTCGCAACGCCTTCAGTGTGGAGAATGGCGCAATATCAATGTTCACTTGACGATCCATGCAAGTAAAGGCCAAGGCCTCGCCCGCCGACGAAACCGCTGCCCAGGGCACCCGCAACCGCGCCGTGCTGGGGCAGCTCAGCGACATGGACCTGCGCCTGCTCAAGGTGTTCAAGAGCGTGGTCGACTGCGGCGGCATGGCGGCGGCCGAGCTGGAGCTGAACATCGGCACCTCCACCGTGAGCCGCCACGTGAAAGACCTGGAAACCCGCCTGGGCCTGGTGCTGTGCCGGCGCGGCCGGGCGGGCTTTGCGCTCACGGCCGAGGGCCAGCGCGTGTACGACGAGACGCTGCGCCTGCTGGCCTCGGTCGACGCCTTTCGCGGCAGCATCGACGATATCCACAACCGCATGGGCGGGCAGCTCGACGTGGCGCTGTTCGACAAGACCGCGACCAACCCGAAGGCCCGCATCGGCCAGGCCATTGCCCGCTTCACCGAGATCGCGCCCGAGGTGAACCTGGCGGTGCACGTGGGCTCGATCAACGCCATCGAGCAGGGCGTGCTGGAGGGCAACTTCCAGATCGGCATCATCCCGGCGCACCGCAGCTCGAAGAGCCTGGTCTATGCCGACCTGTTCGACGAGACCATGCTGCTGTACTGCGGCCAGGGGCATCCGCTGTTCGACAGCCCGCACGGCAAGCTCACCTGGTCGAAGCTGGGCGAGCACCATTTCGCGGGGCTGGGGTACCACTCGCCGAACATGGAGCTGAGCCACCGGGCGCGGCTGTCGCGCAAGGCGACCGGGTTCGACCAGGAGGCGATTGCGACGCTGATCCTGTCGGGGCGCTTCCTGGGCTTCTTGCCCGACCACTACGCGCAGGTGTTCGAGCAGCGCGGGCTCATGAAGGCGGTGCTGCCGGCGCGCTTCAACTATGCGTGTCGGTTCGTGAGCCTGCTGCGGCGGTCGCCGAAGCCTTCACGGGCGGTGCTGGCGTTTCAGGCGTGCCTGGAGCAGGCGCATGGCGGTGCGAAGATCTGAAGGCACTGAAACCACCCCAGATGACCGAAACACCACCGCGTATTCGCCCTGCACTTGCGTCGGAACACCGGGCACTCGAAGACTTGCAGCGGCGCGCATCGCTCGCGAACCCCGGCGATCGCGAGGCGATTCAGTCCGACCCCGGCGCCATCGAACTGCCTCTGGCCCAGATCGTCGATGGCCGGGTGTTCGTGGCAGAGATCCATGGCGCGGTGGCGGGATTCGCTGTCGTGCTGCCCAACGATGACGGCAGCGCCGAACTCGATGGATTGTTCGTCGAGCCCGAGGCATGGCGTCGCGGCATCGGCAAGGCATTGGTCGCGCGCTGTGTCGAGATTTCCCGGCGCCAGGGTGCGTCGGCACTCGACGTCACCGGCAATCCGCACGCCGGGTCGTTCTACCTTCGATGCGGATTCGAGGCGAACGGCACTGTCGCCGTGCGCTTCGGCAGGGCCGAGCGGTTCCGCAAGGTCTTCTAGACCTTTGTGGTGCTATCGCTGTCCGCTGGGCAGCAACAAGTGCTTCGCCCCGATGTGCGCTTCCATCTCATGCATATGGTGCTCCGCATCCACCATGTGCTCCACCATCAGCCGCCGCACCTCGTCCGCATCTTCCTTGCGGTAGGCCGCCAGCAGCTGCGTGTGGTAGTCCACGTTGGTCTCGCCGAAGTGGTGGTGGTCCAGCGCCTTCTTGTAGACGACGAGGTCGCGCAGCAGGTCGTTGAGAAAGCGGCACATGAAGGACAGCACCGGATTGGGGCAAGCCTCGGCCAGCATCGTGTGGAAGGCCAGCTCGGCCTCGCGCTGGGTGCGCAGCTCGTCCTCGTTGGTCGGCTCGACGGTGCACAGGCGCACGTTGTCCTCGAGCCGCGCGAACTGCTCGGGCGTGAGCCGCCCGACCACGCTCACGGCCAGCTCGGGCTCCAGCGCCTTGCGCAGCTGGTAGATGTGGTGGCCGTCCAGGTGGTGAAAGTGCAGGAAGTTGCGCAGCGGCTCCGACGCATGGTCGACCGACACCTGCTGCAGGTACGCGCCGCCGCCGGGGCCGGTGCGGATCGAGATCAGCCCGCGCACCTCGAGCGCCTTCAGCGCCTCGCGCACCGTGCTCTTCGAATAGCCGAAGAGCTCGATCAGTTCCTTCTCGTTCGGTAGCCGGTCGCCGGGCTGCTTGCGCTCGGCAACGATCCATCGCTTGACGTCTTCGACGATGACGTCCGAGAGCTTTTGCCGCTTCGGAGGGTTGTGCCCCACTCTCATCAAAACGCTCCATCCATGCACATCGGGAGATGCGCGGGATGCGCAACAGCGCGCGATCTTAACGGCGTCATCGGCAGGGTCGGGTTGGGTTTGGGCACGGGGCTTGCTAACGGGTTTTTACCAACATATTAATCCTATTTATCCGCTTAAATTGCCGGCGATCGCAGGCACTGTGTTTTCTTCCCCACTTTCCACACCACGACCGGAGAACCCCATGCAACGCAGACAACTCCTTCAGCTGGCCGCCCTGTCGGCCGCCCCGGCCTCGCTCCTGATGAGCCGCTCGGTCTTCGCCCAGGCCACCGACGCGATCCGATTCGGTGCGCCGGTGCCCATGTCGGGTGCCTTCGCGGCCAACGGCAAGTTCGCCGACCTGGGCACCAAGCTGGCGATCGAGCAGTACGGCAAGGTGCTGAACCGGCCGCTGGCCTACACGGTGCTCGACACCGAGGGCAAGCCCGCCACGGCCGTGCGCAAGGTGCAGGAGGCCTCGCAGCAGCAGGGCGCGAAGTTCTTCGTGGGCGGCATCCTGTCGTCCGAGGCGCTGGCCATGGGCAAGGAGGCCGAGAAGGCCGGCGGCCTGTTCATCACCACTGCGGGCGCCGACGAAATCACCGGCAAGGACTGCAACCCCGCCACCTTCCGCTGGTCGGTGCCCACCTTCGGTGCCATCGAGCAGACGGTGCGCCCGCTGATCGCGTCGATGCCCAAGGCCAAGCGCTGGTACACGATCACGCCGCAGTACGTGTTCGGCGACGGCCTGCTGAGCGCGGCCAAGACCATCTTCCAGGAGAAGGGCATCGAGCACGTGGGCAACAGCTACCACTCGCTCAACGACAAGGAGTTCAGCGGCTACCTCACCAACGCGATGGCCGCCAAGCCCGACGTGCTGCTGCTGCTGAACTTCGGCGCGCAGTCGTCCGCCGCGCTGCGCCAGGCGGTGAGCTTCGGCATGCACAAGAACATGACGATCCTCATGGCCTGGGCCTCGGGCCTGGAGCAGTTCGACGAGCTGGGCGCCGACCTGTGCGACGGCGTCTACTTCGGTGCGCAGTACTGGCACACGGTCGACACGCCGCTCAACAAGGACCTGGTGAAGCGCACTGCCGACAAGCTCAAGATCGTGCCCAACTACAGCCTGGCCGGCTCGTACATCTGCACCAAGATCCTCATCGACGGCATCGTCAAGGCCGGCACGGTCGATCCGAAGGCGGTGGTCGCGGCGCTCGAAGGCATGAAGTTCGACGGCCTCACGGGCGTGGAAGAAATCCGCAAGGCCGACCACCAGGTCATCAAGGACTACTACCTGCTCAAGGGCAAGGCGAAGTCGAAGATGGCCAACCCGGCCGACTACGTGGACGTGGTGAGTTCCGGCAAGTCGTTCCTGCCGATCGACAAGACCGGCTGCAAGCTGGCCTGACGCCGCCCGGCTTCGCGCCGCGCCCGCGCCGTTTCGAGGCGCGGGCAGGGCGCGTGCCGCCTGCACGTTTGCCACCCCCACGACACCTATGTCCGTCTACCTGCTCCAGACCATCAACGGAATCGGCATCGGCATGCTGTATTTCCTGCTGGCCGTTGGCTTGTCCATCGTGTTCGGCCTGCTGCGCTTCGTGAATTTCGCGCACGGCGCTTTCTATCTGCTGGGCGCCTACCTGTGCTTCCAGGCCATGCAATGGGGGCTCAACTTTTGGGCCGCGCTCGTGCTGGTGCCGCTGTTCGTCGGCGCGCTCGGCTGGCTGGCCGAGAAGCTGCTGCTGCGCCGCGTGTATGCCAAGGCGCACGAGTTCCACATCCTCGTGACCGTGGGCCTGGCGCTCGCGGTGCAGGAGATCGTCATCGTGTTCTGGGGCCCGCTGGGCAACAGCGTGCCCACGCCCGACCTGCTGCAGGGCGTGGTGATGTGGGGCAGCTTCATCTATCCGAAGTACCGCCTCTTCGTGATCGGCTTCACCGCCGTGCTCGCGGTGGGGCTGTGGTGGGTGCTCGAGGGCACGCGCCTGGGCAGCGCGGTGCGCGCGGGCAGCGAATCGACCGAGATGGTCTCGTTGCTGGGCATCAACGTGTTCCGCGTGTTCAGCCTGGTGTTCGCGCTCGGCGCGGCCACGGCGGCGCTGGCCGGCGTGCTGGCCGCGCCCATCCGCGGGGCCGAGCCCTTCATGGGCGTCGAGGCGCTGGGCGTGGCCTTCGTGGTCGTGGTGATCGGCGGGCTCGGCAGCTTCAGCGGTGCGCTGGTCGGCGGCGTGCTGATCGGCATCGTGCAAAGCCTCATGAGCACCATCTGGCCGCCGGGGGCGAGCCTGATGATCTACATCGCGATGGGCGCCGTGCTGCTGCTGCGCCCGCATGGCCTGCTCGGCCGCAGAGGATGAACGCGCCATGCCAAAGAAATACACCTTCCTTCTGGCGCTGATCGTCGCGCTCGCGCTGCCGCTGTGCATGCGCTCGGGTTCGCTCGCGAGCGAAGTGCTCATCTACGCGCTCGCCGCCCTGGGCTGCAACCTGCTGCTGGGCTACACGGGGCTGCTCTCGTTCGGCCAGGGCATCTTCTTCGGGCTGGGCAGCTACACCATCGCGATCCTGCTCACGCGGCTGCAGTTGCCGATGCCGCTCGCCTTGCTCGCTGCCATCGGCATGGGCGCGCTGGGCGCGGCGGTGGTCGGCTGGGTCGCCATCCGCCAGCGCGGCACCTACTTCGTGATGCTCACGCTGGCCTTCGCGCAGATGTTCTATTTCATCGCCTACACGGCCTCGGGGCTCACGGGCGGCGACAACGGCCTGCTCGACGTGCCGCGCCCGGCCTTCATGGACACGCCGTGGAAGTACTACGCCTTCGTGGCGGTGATCTTCCTGGCCGCGTTCGCGCTGCTGCTCAAGGTGACCGACTCGGTCTTCGGCCGCACGCTGCTGGCCATCCGCGACAACGAGGACCGCGCCGCCGCCGTGGGCTACGACCTGAAGCGCTTCAAGCTGCTGGCCTTCGTGATCTCGGGCGCCGTCACGGGCCTGGCCGGCGGCCTGCACGCGATGATGACCGGCATCGCACCGCTGTCGAACGCCGAGTACCACACGAGCGAGATGATCCTGGTCATCACCGTGATCGGCGGCACCGGCAATCTCTTCGCCTCGGTGCTGGGCTCGGCCTTCTACGTGCTGCTGGCCGACTGGCTCTCCACGCTGTGGCCGCGCTGGCTGCTGCTGCTGGGCCTGCTGCTGATCGGCGTGAGCATCGGCATGCAACGCGGCCTCTGGGGCCTGGGCGAAAGCGCCTGGCGCCGGGTGTTCCGCAAGACGGCGGCCGAGGCCAAGGCGCCGGCCGTGCAAGGAGAACAGGCATGAGCGACATCCTCATCGAAGCCATCGGCGTCACCAAACACTACGGCAAGTTCGCCGCGCTCGGCGGGGTCGACCTGAAGATCAAGCGCAACACCGTGCACTCGGTGATCGGGCCCAACGGCGCGGGCAAGACCACGCTGTTCCACATGCTCACGGGCACCGGCACCACCACGGGCGGGCGCATCCTGTTCGACGGCCACGACGTGACGCGCGAGCCCGACCATCAACGCGTTCAGCGCGGCATGGCGCGCTCGTTCCAGGTCACGAGCCTGTTCCCCAGCCTGTCGGTGCGCGAGAACCTGCGCGTGGCGGCGCAGGGCATCGCGCCGCGCCAGGCCATGAACTGCTGGCGCGCACCCATCGGCGAGCGCGCCTGTGCCGACACGGTGGCCGAGGTGCTCGCGCGCATCGGCCTCGAACGGCTGGCCGACACGCCCGCCAGCGTGCTCTCGCACGGCCAGCAGCGCCGCCTCGAAGTGGGCATGGCGTTGGCTGCGAAGCCCAAGGCCATCTTCCTGGACGAGCCGACCTCGGGCATGGGCATCGACGACCTCGACGACATGAAGCATCTCATCCGTGGCCTGCGCGACGCGCACACCGTGGTGCTGATCGAGCACAACATGAACATCGTGATGGACATCTCCGACACCGTGACCGTCATGCAGCTGGGCCGCGTGCTGGCCGAGGGGCTGCCGGGCGACATCCGGTCCGACGCGCGCGTGCGCACCGCGTACCTGGGCAACATGATCACCGGAGGCAAGGCATGAGCAACATCCTCGAAGTCGAAGGCCTGCACGCGCACTACGGCAAGAGCCATGTGCTGCAGGGCGTGTCGCTCACGGTGGGCGAGGCCGAGCTGGTCACGCTGCTGGGCCGCAACGGCGCGGGCAAGTCGACCACGCTCAAGAGCATTGCCGGCGCCGTCACGCCCACGAAAGGGCGCGTGCGCTTCCAGGGCGCGGACATCGCGGGCCAGCCGCCGCACCGCATCGCCACGCGCGGCGTGTGCCTGGTGCCGGAGCACCGCGGCATCTTCAAGCTGCTCACGGTGGAAGAGAACCTGCTGCTCGGCCTGCGGCGCGACTCGCCCTGGCAGCTGGCCGACATCTACCGCATCTTTCCGCGCCTGAAGGAGCGCCGGCGCAACGGCGGCGGGCAGCTCTCGGGCGGCGAGCAGCAGATGCTGGCCATCGGCCGTGCGCTCATGAACCACCCGCGCCTGCTGATCCTCGACGAGCCCGTGGAAGGCCTGGCGCCGGTGATCGTGGAAGAGATCGTCGCGCAGCTCAAGACCATCAAGGCCGCGGGCGTGGCCATCCTGCTGGTCGAGCAGAACCTCGAGGTCTGCGTGCAGCTGGCCGACCGCCACTACATCGTGGAGCAGGGCGTGATCGTGCACGAGGCCGGCAACGCCGCCTTCATGGCCGACCACGACGTGAAAGACCGCTATCTGGGTGTTGGCCTTGCCTGAACCCGCCATTCATTCGTCGCAAAAACCATGAACACAACGAACGAACTTTCCGCCGCCACGGACGTGCGCGCCCTGCGCGTGAACGGCCAGCGCCTCTGGGACTCGCTGATGCAGCTCGCACAGCTCGGCGCCACCGAGAAGGGCGGCGTGTGCCGCATCGCGCTGACCGATCTCGACCGCCAGGGCCGCGACCTCTTCACGCGCTGGGCGCGCGAGGCCGGCTGCGAGGTGCGCGTGGACGCCATCGGCAACATCTTTGCGCGCCGCGCGGGCCGCAACAACGCGCTGCCGCCCATCACCACCGGCAGCCACATCGACACGCAGCCCACGGGCGGCAAGTTCGACGGCAACTACGGCGTGCTTGCCGGGCTGGAGGTGGTGCGCGCGCTGAACGATGCGGGCATCGAAACCGAAGCGCCGGTCGAGGTGGCGGTGTGGACCAACGAGGAAGGCTCGCGCTTCGTGCCCGTGATGATGGGCTCGGGCGTGTTCGCCGGCGCCTTCACGCTGGAGCACGCACTCGCGCAGCGCGACACCGAGGGCGTGAGCGTGGCCGAGGCGCTGTCCGCCATCGGCTACGCGGGCGCCGTGCCCGCCTCGGCGGCGGCGTCGCCGGTCGGCGCCTACTTCGAGGCGCACATCGAACAGGGCCCGGTGCTCGAAGCCAACGAGCGCGTCATCGGCGTGGTCGAGGGCGCGCTGGGCCAGCGCTGGTACGACGTGGTGGTGCAGGGCATGGAAGCCCACGCCGGCCCCACGCCGATGGAACTGCGCAAGGATGCGCTGCTGGCCGCCGCCGAACTCGTGGTCGAGGTGAACCGCATCGCGCTCGCGCATGCGCCGCACGGGCGCGGCACGGTCGGCTGGATCGACAACTACCCGAACTCGCGCAACGTGATTCCGGGCCGCGTGAAGCTCAGCGTCGACCTGCGCGCGGCCGACGACGTGGTGCTGTCGGCCATGGACGCGGCGCTGAAGGAAGCCGTGCAGCGCATCGCCACCAAAGGCAAGGTCGAGGCGACGGCCGAGCAGGTTGTGTACTTCCCGCCGCAGCCGTTCACGCCCGCGCTGGTGTCGGCCGTGCGCGAGGCCGCGCAGGACCAGGGCATGACGTGGATGAACGTGATCAGCGGCGCCGGCCACGACGCCGTGTACCTTGCGCGCGTGTGCCCCGCGGCGATGATCTTCGTGCCCTGCCTGGACGGCATCAGCCACAACGAGATCGAGGACGCGCAGCCCGACCACCTCGAAGCCGGCTGCAACGTGCTGCTGCAGGCGATGCTGCAGAGCGCGGGAGTGGCCGCGTGAAGGCGGCGCTTCGCCGCGTCGGCCTGCACTGCGTGCTGGCGATGGGCATGGTCGCGGCGTCGACGGCGGCCCTGGCGGCCGGAGAACCGATCCTGGTCGGCCAGTCCGCGGTGCTCACCGGCCCGTTCACGCCGAACAGCCTCGCGTTCATGGAAGGCCAGACGCTGTTCCTCGACCAGTTGAACAAGGCGGGCGGCGTCGGTGGCCGGCCCGTCAAGATGATCACCTACGACGACGCCTACATCCCCGAGAAGGCCGCGGCCAATGCCGAGAAGCTGCTCGGCACGGACCGCGTCGTCTGCCTGTTTGGAACCATGGGCACGGGCATCGGCGCGGCCATGGTGCCGGTGGCGGCGAAGTACGACAGCTTCATCTTCGGCGGGCTGACCGGCGCGGCGGTGCTGCGCGGGCCGAAGGTGCCGATCTACCACGTGCGGGAGTCGTATGCCGACGAGGTTTCGCGTGTGATGAACCACCTGACGACCGTGGGCCTGACGCGCATCGCCATCGTCTCCAGCGACGACGCCTACGGCAAGGGCATCGAGAAGGACGCGGTGGCCGCGCTCGAGAAGAACAAGCGGCCGGCCCTGCTGTCGCTGCGCTTCGATCCGAAGGAAAAGGACCATCCCGCCATCGCGCAGCAGGTCATCGCGAGCGGGGCGCAGGCGGTGTACGTCATCGCGGCCGGCACGCCGGCGATCAACATCATCCGCTCGCTGGTGGCTGCGCCCATCCATCCGCAGATCTACACGAACTCGGTGGCGAGCTCGTTCCTTCTGTACAAGGAACTCGGCGACAAGAGCCGCGGCATCGTGCTGTCGCAGGTGGTGCCGCCGTTCTGGAAGACGCGCTTTCCCATCGTCGACGAATACCAGCGTGCGAGGAAGGCCGCGGGCAGCGAAGGCGAAGGCTCCTACCTGGGGCTGGAGGGCTACATCACGGCCAAGGCCTTTGCCGAATCGCTGCAGCGCGTGAAGGGGCCGATCACCACCGAATCGCTGCGCCGCAGCATCGAGAACTCGCCGCCCATGAACCTGAATGGCTTCACGGTCGCGTTCCGTCCCGACAACCGCAACGGCTCCAGCTTTGGCGACATCACCATGCTGGGCAGCGCCGGAAAGTTTGCCCAATGAAAGTCCTGATCGCACGTCTCAACCACGAGACCAACACCTTCTCGCCCGTGCCCACGCCGCTCGCGGCCTTCGGGCCCGACGGCCCGACCTTCGGGGCGCAGGCCTACACCGACAACAAGGGCATGCGCACCGCGATGTCGGCCTTCATCGACCTGGCCGAAGCGGCGGGCGCGCAGCTCGTCACGCCGGTGTCGGCCTCGGCCAACCCGAGCGGGCCGGTCGATGCGCAGGCCTACACCACGCTCACGCAATGCATCGTCGATGCGGCGCCGGGCTGCGACGCGATCCTGCTCGACCTGCACGGCGCGATGGTGGCGCAGAACAGCACCGACGGCGAAGGCGACCTGCTGGTGCGCCTGCGCGCCGCCGCGCCCGGCGTGCCGATCGGCGTGGCGCTGGACCTGCACGCCAACGTGACGCCCGCGATGGTGGACAACGCCGACGTCATCGTCGGCTTCAAGACCTATCCGCACGTCGACATGTACGAGACCGGCGAGCACGCCGGCCGCCTGATGTTCGACCTGCTGGCCGGACGCAGCCAGCCGTACATGTGCTGGCGCCAGCTGCCGCTGATGGCGCACACGCTGCGCAGCGCCTCGTTCACCGGCGCGATGCAGCGGGCCATCGAGGCGGCGCGCGCGGCGGAGGAATCCGAGTCGCTGGCGGTGTCGATCCTGGCGGGCTTCTCGCTGTCGGACATCACGGCGCCGTGCATGAGCGTGATCGTGGTCGATGCGCAATCGCCCGCGCGCGCGCAGGCCACGGCCGACCGCATCGCGGCGCAGATGTGGGCCGAGCGCGAAGCCTTCATCTACCGCAGCGAGCCGCTGGCCGCGTCGGTTGCGCGCGCGAAACTCATCGCGGGCGGCGCGACGCGCCCGGTGCTGCTGCTCGACCATGGCGACAACTGCATGTCGGGCGGCAGCTGCGACACGATGGACGTGCTGCAGGAAGCGCTGGCGCAGGGCCTGGACGGCATCGGCGTCGGGCCGCTGTGCGACCCCGAGGCGGTGGCCGCGCTGGTCGCGGCGGGCGAGGGCACCGAGGTGACGGTGGCGCTGGGCAACAAGGTGTCGCTGGAAGGCATCGGCCTGAAGAAGACGCCGGTGCAGCTGACCGGCGTCGTGCGAACCATCAGCGACGGCGAGTACGTGATCACCGGCCCCACCTACACCGGCCAGCGCAGCAGCATGGGGCGCACTGTGCTGTTCGACATCGGCGCGGCGCGCATCGTCGTCACCGAGCGCACGCAGGAGCCGTGGGACATCGGCGTGTTCGAGTGCGCCGGGCTCGACCCGCGCAAGGAGCGTTTCCTGCTGCTGAAGTCGCGCATGTACTGCCGGCCGGTGTTCGAGCCGCTGTCGGCCGCGCTGGTGGAGTGCGACAGCCCGGGCGTGACCAGTTCCGACTACAGCCTGTTCCCGTTCAGCCAGGTGCGCCGGCCGGTGTTTCCGCTCGATGCGAACGCGTCGATGGACGCGCCGGCATAACCTGCCACGTCATCGACGCGCGGCGCGTGCCCCGCGACCATTCCTTCACCCCGCGCTGTTGCGGGTCGAACCCTCGAAAGGAACAGTCGCAATGAACACCGCCGCCCACGACGCCCATGCCATCGCCACGGGCTACATCGCCGTCTGGAACGAGACCGACGCCGCGCGCCGCGCCGCGCTCATCGACGCCGGCTGGACCGCCGACGCCCGCTATGTCGACCCGATAGCGCAGGCCAGCGGCCACGAGCAGATCAGCGCGCTGGTCGGCGCGGTGCACCAGCGCTACCCGGGCTTTCGCTTCCACCTGCTGGGCAAGGCCGAGGCGCACGGCGACAACCTGCGCTTCTCGTGGACCCTGGGCCCGAGCGGCGCCGACGACCTGATCCAGGGCACCGACTTCGCACAGCTGGACGCGGGCAAGCTGCGCGCAGTGACGGGTTTTCTCGACCGCGTGCCCGCAGGCGCGTGAAGAGGGAAGCGGGTCAGTCGCCCGCCGGCCGACCGCGCCAGAGCTTGCGGTAGACCGTGGCGCGGCTGATGCCCAGCGTGCGCGCCGCCTCGGCCACGTTGCCGCGCGCGTCGGTCACCGCCTTGCGGATCAGGGCGGTTTCCACGTCGCGCAGGCGGGGGCGGCCGTCGGTTGCAGCGCCGGGCACGCCGCCATGCTCGCTGCCGCCGCGCTGGGCCCGCACCTGCACCCGCAGGCCCGACCACAGCGGCACCTCGAGCATGGCGTCGCCGCGCCGGGCGGCGTCGAACATCATGTGCAGCGGCAGCGCGAACAGGTCGTTGAAATGCAGGCCGCCGGCATGGCAGACCAGCGGCTGGTGCAGCATCTGCCGCGCCGCCGCGTTGGCGCCGGTGACGTGGCCGGCGGCGTCGATGCACAGCAGGCCCTCGGTGGTCTCGCTGCTCGGGCAGCCGGGCCAGAGCAGGCGCAGCAGCAGCTCGCAGGGCTCGCGCTGCACCAGCAGGTTCTCGATGCTGCGCGCCGACAGGGTGGCCAGGTGGCGCAGCTCGGGCCGCTCGACCACCTGCACGCCCGTGAGGTCGAGCATGCCGATGCAGTCGCCCCGGGGCCCGAAGAGCGGGGCGCCGGCGCAGCTGTACACACTGGTGTCGTCAAAAAAGTGTTCACCCCGGTGCAGCCACACCGATTCCTGCTCGGCCAGCGCCGTGCCGATGGCGCTGGTGCCGATGGCGCTTTCGGACAGGTCGACGCCGATGCGCCCGATGTCGCGCGCATAGCGGGCGGCGGGGTCGGTGCCGTCGGGCAAGGTACCCACGTCGACCACGATGCCGCGGGCGTCGGTCAGGATGGCGAAATAGCGGGTGTCGGCGATGGCGCGCGAGAGCCGTTCAATCACCGGACGCGCCGCCGTGACCAGGGCCCGGTTGCATTCCGTGACCTCGCGGCTGGCGGTGCGGCTCACGGGCTCGAAGCTCACGCGCTGCTGGGGCCGGCGGCCAGCCTCCAGGCAGCGCTGCCAGGAGCGCGTGATGCCCGGGTCGACCCGCGCGCTGCCGCGCGGGCGGGGGCCGTCGCCGTCGATCAGCTCGCGGCGCGCCTGCGCAATGGCCAGCGAGCGCTCAGCAGGAGGGGGGACGGCGGAAGCGGACATCATCGTGAAAGTTCTTCTTCGCGCGGGGAGGGCTGCTTTTGCGGGCCGGCCGGTTGGCAAGCTGTTTCATTTTGAGAATTTCCCGCGCTCTGTGCAAGTGTCAAGGGTTTTTGCCTAGGATAGTGCGAAAGGGCGGCATCCAAGATGCCTCGCTGAACCAGCCATCACCTTTCACGGAGACAGCCACATGCAGGTCGCTTTCAAGGTCAACGGCCGGCCGGTCACGGTCGACGCCCCACCCAACACCTTCCTTGTGCACGCGATCCGCGAGCACCTCCACCTCACCGGCACCCACGTCGGCTGCGACACCGCCCAGTGCGGCGCCTGCACGGTCCACCTGAACGGTCGCGCGGTCAAGTCGTGCAACATCCTGGTCGCGCAGGCGGCCGGCGCCGACGTCACCACCATCGAGGGCGTGGCCGCCGCCGACGGCACCATGCACCCCATGCAGGCGGCCTTCAAGGAATGCCACGGCCTGCAGTGCGGTTTCTGCACCCCGGGCATGGTCATGAGCGCCATCGACCTGTGCACCCACCACCCCAAATCGAGCGAATCGGAGATCCGCGAGCTGCTCGAGGGCAACCTGTGCCGGTGCACGGGCTACCAGAACATCGTCAAGGCCGTGAAGATGGGCGGCGAGGCCATGGCATCGGGCAATCCGGTGCCGACCCAGCAAACCACGGTCACGGCCTGAGGAGAGCGACATGGGCGCTTCCGACTTCTCCAACCTGCCGCACATCGGCGAGGCATTGCGGCGCAAGGAAGACTACCGCTTCCTGACCGGCGCGGGCAACTACACCGACGACATCACGCTGGCCAACCAGAGCCATGCGGTCTTCGTGCGTTCGCCGCACGCGCATGCCGTCATCAAGTCGATCGACATCGCCGAGGCCTCGAAGATGCCCGGCGTGGTCGGCATCTTCAGCGGCAAGGACATCGAAGGAAAGATGGGCGGGCTGCCCTGCGGCTGGCTCATCAACAACCCCGACGGCACCCCCATGAAGGAGCCGATGCACCCGATCCTGGCGATCAAGAAGGTGCGCTACGTGGGCGACCACGTGGCCATGGTGGTGGCCGAGACGGTCGAGCAGGCCAAGAACGCGGCCGAGGCCGTGGTGGTCGACTACGACGTGCTGCCCGCCCTGGTGAGCGTGGCCGACGCCGCGAAGAAGGCCAGCGGCGTCACCCTGCACGACGAGGCGCCCGACAACCAGTGCTACAAGTGGGCGCTGGGCGACAAGGCGGCGGTCGATGCGGTGTTTGCCACCGCCGCGCACGTCACCCAGCTCGACCTGGTCAACAACCGGCTCGTGCCCAACCCGATCGAGCCGCGCGTGGCCATCGGCAGCTACGCCCGCGGCACCGACGACTACACGCTCTACGTGTCGAACCAGAACCCGCACGTCGAACGCCTGCTGATGACGGCCTTCGTGCTGGGCCTGCCCGAGCACAAGGTGCGCGTGATCGCGCCCGACGTGGGCGGCGGCTTCGGCTCCAAGATCTTTTTGTACGCCGAAGACGTGTGCCTGACCTGGGCGGCCAAGCAGCTCAACCGCAACATCAAGTGGACGGCGGAACGCTCGGAGTGCTTCCTGTCCGACGCGCACGGCCGCGACCATGTGAGCCACGCCGAGATGGCGATGGACAAGGACGGCAAGTTCCTGGCCATGCGCGTGCACACCGACGCCAACCTGGGCGCCTACCTGTCGACCTTCTCGACCGCGGTGCCGACCATCCTGTACGCCACGCTGCTGGCGGGCCAGTACACCACGCCGCAGATCTACGTCGAGGTCGATGCCTGGTTCACCAACACCTCGCCGGTCGATGCGTACCGCGGGGCCGGACGGCCCGAGGCCACCTACCTGCTGGAGCGCCTGGTGTCGCGCTGCGCCTGGGAAATGAACCTGGGCCAGGACGAGATCCGCAAGCGCAACTTCATCACCAGCTTCCCGTACCAGACGCCTGTGGCGCTGCAGTACGACACCGGCGACTTCCATGCCTGCATGGACAAGGCGCGGGTGCTGGCCGAGGTCGACGGCTACGCCGCGCGCAAGGCAGCGACCGAGGCCAAGGGCAAGCTGCGCGGCATGGGTTATTCGAGCTACATCGAGGCCTGCGGCATCGCGCCGTCGAACATCGCGGGGGCGCTCGGCGCACGCGCGGGCCTGTTCGAGTGCGGCGAGATCCGCGTGCACCCGACCGGCAGCGTGACGGTGTTCACCGGTTCGCACAGCCACGGCCAGGGCCATGAAACCACCTTCGCGCAGGTCGTGGCCGCGCGCCTGGGCATTCCGGTCGAGAACGTCGACGTGGTGCACGGCGACACCGGCCGCGTGCCCTTCGGCATGGGCACCTACGGTTCGCGCTCCATCTCGGTGGGCGGCGCGGCCATCATGAAGGCGCTCGACAAGATCGAGACCAAGGCCAAGAAGATCGCCGCGCACCTCATGGAGGCGAGCGACGCCGACATCGAGTTCGCCAACGGCGAGTTCACGGTCAAGGGCACCGACAAGAAGATCCCGTTCGGCCAGGTGGCGCTCACGGCCTACGTGCCGCACAACTACCCGCTCGACAAGCTCGAGCCGGGCCTGAACGAGACCGCCTTCTACGACCCGACCAACTTCACCTTCCCGGGCGGCACCTACATCTGCGAGGTCGAGATCGACAAAGAGACCGGCGAAGTCAAGGTCGACCGCTTCACCGCGGTGGACGACTTCGGCACCATCATCAATCCGATGATCGTGGAGGGCCAGGTGCACGGCGGGCTGGTGCAGGGCATCGGCCAGGCGCTGCTCGAGAACTGCGTGTACGACAACGAAACCGGCCAGCTGCTCACCGGCAGCTTCATGGACTACGCCATGCCGCGCGCCGGCGATTTCCCGCAGTTCAAGCTCGACACCGTCTGCACCCCCTGCACCCACAACCCGCTGGGCACCAAGGGCTGCGGCGAGGCGGGCGCCATCGGGTCGCCGCCGGCGGTCATCAACGCCGTGCTCGATGCGCTGGCGCCGCTGGGCGTCAAGGATTTCGACATGCCCGCTTCGTCCAGCCGCGTCTGGGAAGCGATGCAGGCCGCCGCCAAGCCCTGAACGACACAAGAAATAACAGAGAAGGAATCACCCCATGTATGCCTTCACACTCGAACGGCCCGCCAGCGTGGCGGACGCGGCCCGGCTCATCGCCGCGGGCGGCAAGCCACTGGCCGGCGGACAGACCCTGCTGGCCTCGATGAAGCTGCGGCTGTCGGCGCCTGAACAACTCGTCGACCTCGGCGGCATCAAGGAACTGACCGGCATCAAGAAGGATGGCGGCGCGATCACCCTCGGCGCCATGTCGCGCCACCTCGACGTGGCGAACAACGCCGACGTGAAGGCCGCGTACCCCGCGCTCGCCGACCTCGCGTCGCGCATCGGCGACCGGCAGGTGCGCGCGATGGGCACCGTCGGCGGCTCGGTGGCCAACAACGATCCGGCGGCGTGCTACCCGAGCGCGGTGCTGGCCTCGGGCGCGACCATCGTCACGTCGAAGCGCGAGATTGCGGCCGACGACTTCTTCCAGGGGCTGTTCACCACGGCACTTGAAGAAGACGAGCTGATCGTCGCCATCCGCTTCCCGATCCCGAAGCGCGCGGTGTACGAGAAGCTGCGCCAGAAGGCCTCGAACTTCCCGCTGGTCGGCATCTTCCTGGCGCAGTACGACAGCGGCGTGCGTGTGGCCGTCACCGGCGCGGGCAACGGCGTGTTCCGCCATGCCGGGCTCGAGGACGCGCTCAACAAGAGCTTCACCGCCGCGTCGGCCGCGGCAGTGAAGATCGACGCGAGCGACCTCAACAGCGACCTACACGCCTCGGCCGCCTACCGCGCGAACCTGATCAGCGTGCTGACGCAGCGCGCCGTCACCAAAGCACTCGGCTGAAGCAGCCCAGCGCCGCCGCCCACCGGAAGGCGCGACACCCTCGCGTCTTCCGCTACGCTTGCCCATGATCTTCCCGACCATCGACGCCCTTTCCGACGGCTTGCGGCAGGCCGGCTACTTTGCCGACCGCCGCCTGGCCACCGCGGTGTTCCTCGCGCTCAAGCTGCAGCGCCCGCTGCTGCTCGAAGGCGAACCCGGCGTCGGCAAGACCGAGCTGGCCAAGGCGCTGTCGACGGCCCTGAACCGCGAGCTGCTGCGCCTGCAGTGCTACGACGGCATGGAGCAGCGCGAGGCGCTCTATGAATGGAACTACGCCGCGCAGCTGCTGCACATGCGCGCGGCCGAAGCCACGGGTGCGGCGCGCGACGTGGAGGCCGAGGTCTACCAGCCGCACTACCTGATCCGCCGCCCGCTGCTGCAGGCGCTGCAGACGCCGGCGCCCGGTGCCGTGCTGCTGATCGACGAGGTCGACCGCGCCGACGAGCCCTTCGAAGCCTTCCTGCTCGAGTATCTGGGCGAGTACCAGGTCAGCATTCCCGAGCTGGGCACCGTGCGCGCCGTGGTGCCGCCCGTCACCTTGCTCACCAGCAACCGCACGCGCGAGCTGAACGATGCCGTGAAGCGGCGCTGCCTCTACCACTGGCTCGACTACCCCGAGCGAGAGCGCGAGCTGGCCATCGTGCGCGCGCAGGTGCCGCAGGCCGGCGAGGTGCTGTCGGCGCAGGTGGCGGCCTTCGTCGCGCGGCTGCGCTCGGCGCCGTTCGTCAATGCCTTCCAGCGCGCGCCCGGCATCGCTGAAAGCGTGGAGTGGGCGCGGGCGCTCATTGCGCTCGACACCGTCGAACTCGACCCCGAAGTGGTCGTCGACACCGCCGGCATCCTGTTCAAGCAGCGCGACGACGTGGCGGCACTCACGCACGAGCTGGCCTCCGACCTGCTGAGGCCCGAGGAACCGCTCGCGAGCTGAGCGAGGCCGAGGCACCTACATGGCCGGCATTCAGCAACTCGGCGACGTGCGCAGCGGCAAGCTGGCGGGCAACATCGCCGCCTTCGGCCGCGCATTGCGCCGCGCCGGCGTGCGCACCGACGCCATGCGCATCGCGCTCGCCACCGAGGCGGCCACGCTGGTCGGCGTGGAAGACAAGCTCGACCTGGGCGCCGCCATGGAAGCCGTGATGGTCAGCCGCGAGCAAGACCGGCTGGTGTTCCGAGAACTCTTCGACGCGTGGTTCCGCGACCCCGAACTGGCCAACAAGCTGCTCGCCCAGATGCTGCCCAGCGCCGAGGGCAAGGCCGAGCCCTCCAAGCGGCGCCCGCGCGTGCGAGAAGCGCTGAGCCCGCCGCGCGATGCCGTGAAGCCCGCGGCACCGACGAAGCCCGACGAGGAGATCAAGTTCGACGCCGCCATGACGGCCAGCGACCGCCAGCGGCTGCAGCATGCCGACTTCAACGCGCTGGGCGCGGCCGAGTACCGGTTGGTCGAGCGGCTGGCGCGCGACATCCGCTTGCCGGTGCCCGAACTGCCCGCGCGCCGCCTGCGTCCGGCGGGCGATGCCGGCCGGACGCACGCGCGCATGCACTGGCCCGGCGTGCTGCACGAGGCGGCCCGCACCGGCGGCGAGATCCTGCGCCTGCCCCGGCTGGCGCGGCGCGAGCAGCCTCTGCCGCTGCTGGTGCTGGTCGATGTGTCGGGTTCGATGGAGCGCTATGCGCGCCTGCTGCTGGCCTTCCTGCATGCCGCCACGCGGCGCGCCGGCCGGCGCGACGTGTTCGCCTTCGGCACGCGGCTGACCGACCTCACGCCCGCCTTCCGGCTGGCCGACACCGACGCCATGCTGGAGGCCGCCAGCATGGCCATCGACGATTTCGCGGGTGGCACGCGGCTGGGCGGTTCGCTGACCGAGTTGCGCCAGTCGCATGCGCGTCGGCTCATCGGCCGCCGTACGCTGGTGCTGGTGATCAGCGACGGCCTCGACACGGGCGAGCCCGCGCAGCTCGAGACCGAGCTGCAGTGGCTCCAGCGGCATTCGCGCCGGCTGCTGTGGCTCAACCCGCTGCTGCGCTTCGAGGGCTACGCCCCTCTGGCGCGTGGGGCCGCCGTGCTGCACCGCCATGCGGACGCGATGCTGGCGGTCCACAATCTGAATGCACTCGAACAGCTGGCCGCCAGCCTGGCCGCGCTGATGCGCGCCAGTCGCTAGGACCGGACTCAGGAAGGAACAAAGGAAACCCACCATGGAAATGCTCGGAAACCGCCGCCTCGGCGTCACCCAACAACAGGCCTGGGACGCGCTCAACGATCCCGAGACGCTCAAGAAGTGCATCCCCGGCTGCGACAAGTTCGAGCTCACGGGCGACAACACCTACAGCGTGGCGCTGGCCGTGAAGATCGGTCCGGTGTCGGCCAAGTTCAGCGGCAAGGTGATGCTGTCGGACATCGTCGCGCCCGACGGCTACAAGCTCACTTTCGAGGGGCAGGGCGGCGTGGCGGGGTTTGCCAAGGGCTCGTCGAGCGTGTCGCTCAAGCCGGTGGCCGTGGCCGACAGCGCACCCATCGCAGAGGGCGCACCTGCTGCCGAAACCGCCCCCGTGGCTCCAACTCCTGCCGGCTGCGAACTCGACTACACCGTGCAGGCCCAGGTCGGCGGCAAGATCGCCCAGCTCGGCCAGCGCCTGATCGACGGCGCGGCCAAGTCCACCGCCGACGATTTCTTCAAGCGCTTCGAGGCCGAGATGCAAAGCCGCTACGGCCCGCCGCCCGCACCGCCCGCGGAAGCGGCGGCCGAGGCGCCCGCCGAGAAGGCCGGCGTGATGTCGGGCCTCATGAAGAAGATGGGCTTCGGCAAGAAGGACGGCGAAGACGCCGCCACCCCGGGCGACGCCGCCTGACAACGCACGGGACTTCGCCATGGAAAACCTCGACGTCATGGTGCTGCGCACGTTGCGCGACTGGCGGCGTGCCGGCAAGCGCGCGCTGCTGACCACCGTGGTGCGCACCTGGGGCTCGTCGCCGCGGCCCGTGGGCTCGATCATGGCGCTGGCCGAGGACGGCGCCGTGGTCGGCTCGGTCTCGGGCGGCTGCATCGAGGACGATCTGATCGCGCGCTACAGCTACGCCCACGGCAAGGGCGAAGACGTGCCGCTGGGCGCGCCGCCCGCGCTCGTCAAGTACGGCATCACGGCCGACGAGGCGCACCGCTTCGGGCTGCCCTGCGGCGGCACGCTCGAGCTGCTGCTCGAATACGCGCCCGACGCCGACGCGCTCGACACGCTGGTCGCCGAACTCGAACGCGGCAAGCTCATGCGCCGCACGGTGACGCTGGCCACCGGCGCGGTGCGACTGGCCGAGGCGACCGCGCCCGACGAGCTCACGGTGAACGACACCGAACTCACCAACACCTTCGGCCCCGAGTACCGCATGCTGCTGATCGGCGCCGGCCAGCTCGCCGAGTACCTGGCGACCATGGCCAAGTTCAGCGGCTTCGCCGTGACGCTGTGCGACCCGCGCGCCGAGTACCGCACCGCGTGGACGCTGTCCGGCGTGACGATCACGACCGAGATGCCCGACGACGCCGTGCTGGCCTTCAAACCCGACCGCCGCAGCTGCGTGGTCGCGCTCACGCACGACCCCAAGCTGGACGACCTCGCGCTGCTCGAAGCGTTGCAGAGCGAGGCCTTCTACGTGGGCGCCATCGGCTCGCGCCGCAACGCCGACGCGCGGCGCGACCGCATGATCGAGCACTTCGACCAGACGGCCGAGTCGCTCGCGCGCCTGCGCGGGCCCATCGGCATCTTCATCGGCAGCAAGACACCGCCCGAGATCGCGGTGAGCGTGATGGCGGAGATCCTGGCGGTGAAGAACGCGGTGACCTTGCCGCGCGAAGTGGAAGTGGCGCGCGCCAAGGAAATCCAGCAGCTGCAACCCAGCTGAACTGAATTGCGGGGCGAGGCTCAGTCCACGCCCAGCAGGTCGTAGATGCGGCGCACGTACTCGCCGAACTCGGGGCTGGTCTTCACGTGCAGCTTGCGCGGCTCGGGCAGGTCGATGCGGAAGAAGTCGGCCATGCGTGCCGGCCCGGCCGTGAGCACGGCGCAGTGCGAGCCCAGGAACACCGCCTCCTGGATGCTGTGCGTGACCACGATGAAGGTCTTGCGGCTGCGCTCCCAGATGCGCAGCATTTCCAGGTTCATCTTCTCGCGCGTGAGTGCATCGAGCGCGCCGAAGGGCTCGTCCATGAGCACCAGCTTCGGATCGTGGATGAGCGCGCGTGCGATGGCGGCGCGCTGCTGCATGCCGCCCGAGAGTTCGTAGGGCAGCTTGTCGGCGAAGCCCGTGAGGCCGACCATGTCGAGCAGCTCGTGCGCGCGCGCCTTGGCGGCCTTGCGGTCCAGCCCGAGGATGTCGGCGGGTAGCAGCACGTTCTCCAGGATGGTGCGCCACTTCAGCAGCAGCGGCTGCTGGAACACCATGCCGACGTCGCGGCCCGGATTGAAGCCCGTGCCACCGGGGCCGCCGATCTCGAGCTTGCCGCCGTCGTGGCCGTGCAGGCCCGACAGGATCTTCAGCAGCGTCGACTTGCCGCAGCCCGAGGGACCGACCAGCGAGATCATGTCGCCCGCATGCACGTCCATCGTGACGTCGGAGACGGCGAGGAATTCTTCGTTGCGCTTGCGGTAGACCTTGCGCAGCTGACGCATGCGGATCAGCGGCGCCTCCTGCGCGGGCGCGAGTACGGCGCTCATGCCAGCCACCGTGCCAGGTTGTCGCGCACGAAGGCGTCGTCGGCCAGGTCGCCGTGCTGGCGGTAGACGCGGTCGATCTCCGCCGACTGGCCCCGGCCCAAACCTTCTTCCGGGTCGAGGCACCAGATGCCTTCGAGCAAACCCTGGCGCCGCAGCACCTCGTGGCAGCCCGCGATGCAGCCGTGGAAGTTGTTCGCCACGTCGAAGAAGGCGGCGTTGCAGTCGGTCACGCGCGAATCGAGCGCGAGCAGGGCGGGGCTCAGCGCGCCGCCGCTGGCGGCCAGCTCGGCCTTGATCTGCTGCAGCTGGTGCACCGCGCTCGACGTCCACACCGACCAGTGGCCCAGCAGGCCGCCGCGAAAGCGCACCTGCACGGGCGCGCCGTCGCGCATCGCGGCAAAGGGCAGCGCGAGGTCGAGCACGATGTGGTCGTCGTTGCCGGTGTAGAGGAACACGCGCTCCTCGGCGCGCGCATCGACCAGCCCGCGCACCACGTCGATGCTGCGGTAGCGGTTGAAGGGCGCGACCTTGATCGCCAGCGCGTTGGGAATGAGCGCGAAGCGGCGCCAGAAGTCGCTCGACAGGATCGGGCCGCCGACCACCGTCTGCAGGTAGAAGCCGATCAGCGGGATCTCCTGCGCCACCGCCTCGCAATGGGCGATGAGCGCGTCTTCCGATGCGCCGGCCAGCGCCGCCAGGCTCAGCAGCCCCGCGTGATAGCCCAGCGAGACAGCGGTGCGCGCCTCGACCTGCGCCTGCGCGGTCGGGCCGCACAGGCCGGCGATCATCGCCATCGGGCGGTCGTTCCAGGCCAGGCGGTCCTGCATCGCGGCCTCGAGCACGGTGGCGTACAGGCCGCGCTCGCGGATCGCGAACTGCGTGGTGTGCACGCCCACCGCGAGGCCGCCCACGCCGGCATCGACGTAGTAGCGCGTGAGCGCGCGCTGGCGCTGGCGGTCGAACTGGCGATCGGCGTCGAGCGCGAGCGGATGCGCCGGGATGACGGTGCCTTGCGACAGCAGCGCAAGCACGTCGGCGGGAAGGTCGGAGCGGTTCAGTGGCATGGGCGAAGGTCCTCAGGCGAACTCGGGGCCGGCGATGGCGTGGATGAAGGCGGGGTGTCCGGTGGGCGGCTGCGCGCCCTCGCGCGTGGCCAGCGCCATGCGTGCGAAGCTGCGTTGGGGTGTGAAGCCGGCGGCGCGCAATGCGGCAGCCATGGCCTTGCGGTCGTCGGGTACGTCGACATAGATGCGGCCGTCGATGCCGCGTGCGGCCTGTGTCAGCAGCGCGGCGGCCGTGGCCTCATCGGACGACAGCAGCGGCCCGATGTGGTGTGCAGTACGGCCTGCGCGCACGAGGCCGAAGCCCAGGCCGTTGCGCACGCAGCGGCTGTCGTCGCGCCCGAGCAGGTCGGCGAGCACGGCGGGGCGCGCGAAACCCAGCGCCTGCGCGTCGAGCGCCGCCAGGTTGTCGAGGGCTGGCTTGTCGGTGGCGAGCGATGCGGTGGCGGGTGCGGCCTCGCGCTGCCAGCGCGTGAGCCGCCACAGCGGCGTGAAGCCGAAGCTCGCATAGAGCGGCTCGCCCTGCGGCGTGGCGTCGAGCATCGCGACGAGGCCGGCGGTCTTCACCTGGTCGAGGCAGCGCGCGAACACCGCGCGGCCCAGGCCTTGACCGCGCGCGGCAGGCATCACGAGGATCATGCTGATCCAGGCCACGCCTTCCATCGGCAGCACGGCGCCGCTGGCGACGAGCTGGTCCTCGCCATCGCGCACGCCATGCACCGTGCCGAGCCGCTCGAACAGCCGCCAGTCGTGCGCGGTCTGGTTCCAGCCGCTCGCGGCGACCAGTGCGTCGAGCATCGGGGCGATGCCGGGCGTGATCGACGTGAGGGCTTCGACGGCGGGCATGGTCATGGGCTCAGTACTTGCCGTCGCGCGATTCGAATTTCGTGGGCTTGCCGTACTGGCGTTGCTCGCGCGAAATCCAGTCAGCCACCCAACGGATCTGCTGTGCCAGCGGCACGCGCGGATAGCCGAACAGCCGCTCGGCCTCGCCGGTGTTCATGAGCCACGCGGTCGGTGCTTCTTGACCGGCGATCGTCACGGACTTGCCGAACTGGCGCGCGAATTCTTCAGCAAGCCAGCGGATCGACGTCGTCTCGGGCCCGCTGACGTTGAGCGGCGAGGTCGGCACCGTGGCCGCCGCGAGGCAACGCAGCGCCTGCGCGTTCGCGTCGCCCTGCCAGATCACGTTGACGTGGCCCATGGTCACGTCGACCGGCTCGCCGCGCCACACCTTGAGCGCCACGTCGGCCAGCACGCCGTAGCGCAGGTCGATGGCGTAGCTCAGGCGGAACAGGCGACCGGGTGTGCCGTGGCGCTGCGAGAAGTACTCGAACATGCGCTCGCGGCCCACGCACGAGTTGGCGTATTCGCCGGGCGGATTGGGTGCGTCGCTCTCGCTCGCGCCCTGGCTGGTCACCGGTACGAAGGGGTACACGCAAGCGGTCGAGAAGGCGACGATGCGCGAGGCATGGAAGTGCTCGGCCACCAGCGCCGGCACGTGCGCGTTCATGGCCCAGGTCAGCGGGTTGTCGGCGTCGGCGCCGAACTTGCGCCCGGCCATGAAGACCACGTTGGCGCACGGCGGCAGCGCGGCGATGGCGGCGCGGTCGAGCAGGTCGCAGGCGATGGTCTCGATGCCGTGCGCTTCGAGCGCTTCGCGCACGCCGGCTTCGCTGAAGCGGGCGACAGCGATCACGCGGCGACCGGGCATCGCGTTCTTCGCGAGGCGGCCCAGCGTGGGGCCCATCTTGCCGCCCACGCCGAGGATCATCAGGTCGCCGTCGAGGCGGGCCATGTCGCGCACGAGGTCGCGCGAGGGCGTGGCCAGGTAGTCTTCAAGCGCGGCTTCGCTCTCGAAGCGCTCGGGAAAGGGCAGGTCGTCGAGGACAGGCGTGGAGGTCATTGGATTCTTGCGTCCTGGGTGATGAAGAGGCGCTCCAGCAGAAGCACCAGCAGATAGAGCAGCACGCCCAGGCCCGTGATGAGCAGCACGGCCATGAAGACCGCGGGCGTGTCCAGCGAGGCCTGGACCTGGATCATCAGATAGCCCAGGCCGCGTTCCGAGGCGATGAACTCGCCCACCACCGCGCCCGCCACGGCGAGGATGGTGGCGACCTTCATGCCCGAGAACACGTACGGCAGCGAGCCCGGCAGCTGGATGTAGCGAAACAGCTGCCAGCGCGAGCCCTTGAGCGCGCGCACGAGGTCGAGCAGCTCGGGCTCGGTCTCGTTCAGGCCGCGGATGGTGGTCAGCAGGATCGGGAAGAAGCACAGGCTGAACGTGATCAGGATGTTCGGCCCGATGCCGTAGCTGAACCACACGATCACCAGCGGCCCCATCGCCACTTTCGGAATCATGTTGAGCGTGACCAGCAGCGGGAACACCAGCAGCATCAGCCGCTTGCTGGTGATGAAGAGCAGCGCGCAAAGAATGCCGAGCACCAGCCCCAGCGCGTAGCCGCCGAACACTTCGAGCGCGGTGACGCCGGTGTTCTTGAGCCAGCTGTAGTTCGGATTGGCCAGCGTGGCCAGCACCTTCGAGGGCGCCGGCAGGATGAAGGGCTGGATCGCGAAGATCCGCACCGCCAGCTCCCACAGCGCAATGCCCGCCAGATGCACCGCGACCACGAGGGCCCAGCGCTGCCATTCGGGGCGCTCGCCCGACAAGGGCGCAGGAGCGGGGGGCGCCAGAGCGCCATCAGGTGCCGTCATCTCAATTCCTGGGTCTAGGAAGCAATGCGGCGAATCATAGGAGTCGCCACGACCCGAGTCAACCAACTAGTTGATAATTTTCATGCGGCGGCCTTGTCGGGCCGCAAGGCGTTGAGCGCGAACTCGATCACGTGCCGGCGCCGCTGCAGCAGCGCGCCGCGCGCATCGAGCGGCTTGCCGAAGATGGCCGACAGCGTGTGGTTGTTGGAGAAGAAGAAGTACGAGATGCCGGCGATCGAGATGTAGAGGTTGATCGCGTCGAAGTCGGGCCGGAACACACCGGCCGCCACGCCGCGCTTGAGCGTGGCCTCCAGCATCTCGATGAAGGGCGAGTGCATCTTCTGCAGCCGCTCCGACTCGCGCAGGTGCGCGCCGTGGTTGCGGTTCTCGTCGGCCAGCAGCGCGATGAACTCGGGGTGCTCGGCCAGGTAGTCGAACGAGAAGGCCACCAGTTGCTTCATGGCTTCGAGCGGTGCGAGCGCATCGAGCGTGAGCTTCTGTTCCTTCTCGCGGATCTCGGCATAGACCGATTCGAGCGCGACGAGGTACAGCCCCTGCTTGCTGTCGAAGTAGTGGTACACGAGCTGCTTGTTGACGCCGGCGTTGGCGGCGATCTCGTCGACGCGCGCGCCCGCGAAGCCCTTGGTGGCGAACTCGGCCACCGCGGCAGATATCAGGGCCTGTTTGGCGGCGACGGGATCGCGCTCGCGTTTCGTGGCGACGGCGGTGCGGGCGGGGGT
>NZ_JBYSZY010000062.1:0-37802 GCF_058787635.1 Variovorax sp. FW305-3-2-15-B-LB1
GCCCCCGACCACCACGCCGGAGCCCCCCGGCCCGACGCCGGCGCTGAAGTGCGCGCCCTGAGCCGCGCGCCGCCTTCATCCACACGCCTTCCATTTCTTCTGTTTTTGTCCTCGCGTTGAAAGACACCCCATGAACCCCTCCAACCGTCGCGATTTCTTCCGCAAGTCGGCCGGCGCCGTCGGCGCGGCCTCGGCCCTGACCCTGCTGCCGCCCACGATCCGCAAGGCGCTCGCCGTCGAGGCCGCGGTCGACACCGGCACCATCAAGGACATCAAGCACGTCGTGATCCTGATGCAGGAGAACCGCAGCTTCGACCACTACTTCGGCACGCTGCGCGGCGTGCGCGGTTTCGGCGACCGCTTTCCGATTCCGCTGGCCAACGGCAAGTCGGTGTACTTCCAGTCGAATCCCGCCGGCGGCGCGGAGATTCCGCCGTTCCGCCGCGACTCGACGATTGCCAATGCGCTGATCGGCTCGGGCACGCCGCACAACTTTCCCGACCAGCAAGCCGCATGGAACCAGGGAAAGATGGACCGCTGGATCCAGTTCAAGAACCAGGCCACGATGGGCTACTACCTGCGCGAAGACATCCCGTTCCAGTTCGCGCTGGCCGATGCCTTCACGGTGTGCGACGGCTACCACTGCTCCATCCTCACCGGCACCGACCCCAACCGCATCGTGTTCTGGTCGGGCTCCAACTTCAACCCGGAGCTGCGTAAGAAGGGCATCAACAGCACCGACACCGACTCCGAACCCGTGAACTCGCGCTGCTGGCCCAAGCCGTCCAACTGGGTGGCGAACCGCCCGCAGGAGGCCGACGGCTCCGGCCAGAAAGACCCGATCACGGGCGACTACAACTACAAGTACGTCAACAACGCCTTCAAGTGGGACACGCTGCCCGACGTGCTGCAGAAGAAGGGCGTCAGCTGGCACATCTACCAGAACATGAACAACAACTGGACGGGCGCCATGCACGGCTGCCTGGCCTTCGAGAGCTTCCGCACCGCGCAGCCGGGCTCGCCGATCTATGAGCACGGCCTCACGGGCGGCCCCGACACGGCCGACGGCGCCACCAACTTCCTGGCCCAGCTCAAGCAGGACGTGATGACGGGAAAATTGCCGGACGTCTCGTGGGTGCTGCCCACGCAAGCGCTGGCCGAGCACCCCGGCAGCAGCGAAGGCACGGCCGGCGCGGCCGACTTCATCGCCGACGTGCTGGACGCGCTCACGTCCAACCCGGCCGTTTGGAGCAAGACCGCGCTGTTCGTGACCTTCGACGAGAACGACGGTTTCTTCGACCACCTGGCCATGCCGGCCGTGCCCTCGTACGACGCCAACGGCACGCTCATGGGCAAGTCGACCGTGCCGCTGGAGGGCGAGTACTTCGACGCCTCGGTGGGCAGCTACCTGGCCGCGGCCGACAACACGACCACCGGCAAGATCCGCCCCTGGGGCCTGAGCTCGCGCGTGCCGATGTACGTGGTGTCGCCGTGGAGCAAGGGCGGCTGGGTCAACTCGCAGGTGTTCGACCACACCTCGGTGGGCCGCTTCCTCGAGAAGCGCTTCGACATCACGGTGGACGCGATCAGCCCGTGGCACCGCGCCGTGTGCGGCGACCTCACGACCTGCTTCGACTTCGTGAGCCCGAACGATTCGGTCGTTCCCAAGCTGCCCGACACGAGCAACTTCCCCGCGATCAATGCGGCGCAGCGGCTGCTGCCCACGGCTCCCGTGAGAAACGCCCCCGCCACGCCGCAGCCGCTGTACCAGGAGACCGGCACGCGCTTCTCGCGCGCGCTGCCTTACGAGCTGCACACCAGCGCGCGCGTCGAGCCGCGCGGCCTCGTGCAGCTGGTGTTCGCAAACTCCGGCACGCAGGGCGCCGTGTTCCATGTGTACGACAAGCTGCACCTGGACCGCATCCCGCGCCGCTACACCGTCGAGGCCGGCAAGCAGCTGGCCGACTACTGGAACACCGGCGCCAGCGACAGCGGCAAGTACGACCTGTGGGTCTACAGCACCAACGGCTACGTGCGCAGCTTCCAGGGCGACGCACTGGCCTTCGACACCGCCGGCTTCAAGCCCGAGGTGCAGGTCTGCTACGAGCCGGTCGACGGGCAGGTCTACCTGAAGGTGCACAACACGGGCAAGGCGGCGGGCAAGGTCACGGTGACGGCCAACGCGTACCGCAACGACGGCCCCTGGACGCTCGAGGTCGCGCCGGGCGCCACCGGCATGCTGCACTGGAGCCTGGACAAGAGCGGCCATTGGTACGACTTCACCGTCACGGCAGAGCATTTCGAGCGCCGCTTCGCGGGCCGCGTCGAGACCGGCAAGCCCGGCGTGAGCGATCCGGCCATGGCCCTGCACCTGAAGGCCTGATCGTCATGAAGTTCAAGAACAGAACGCGCAGCAAGACCCTGCTCGGGCTGGCCGTGGCCCTCGGCTCGGCGGCCGGCATGGGCATCGCCTCGGCCCAGCCGATCACCTGGGACCCGGCCAAGGGCAACCTGGGCATCGGCGACAAGGCCGGCACGACCGGTGTCACGGGCAGCAACGACCTGGCCTTCGGCAAGGGCGCGGGCAACAACGTCAGCACCAACTGGAACCTGGCCATCGGCGAGGGTGCCGGCACCGGCGTGTCGGGCAAGAACGCCAACCAGGCCATCGGCTACTACGCGGGCACCAACGTGGTCGGCGGCTGGAACCAGTCGATGGGCCGCAGCGCGGGCCAGAACGTGACCGGCGACTACAACAACGCCGTCGGCTTCTGGGCCGGCACCGACGTGAAGGGCAACGGCAACGAGGCCTACGGCAGCAACGCCGGGCGCAACGTGACCGGCAACGCCAACCAGGCCTACGGCGGCGACGCGGGCCGCAACGTGACCGGCAGCAACAACCTGGCCACGGGGCAGGGCGCGGGCAGCGGCGTCACCGGCTCGGGCAACCAGGCCTCGGGCCAGATGGCCGGCGCGCAGGTGGCGGGCAGCAACAACGTGGCCATGGGCCAGGCCGCGGGCGGCGGCGTGCAGGGCAACCAGAACCTGGCGCTCGGCACGGCGGCCGGCCAGGGCGTGGTGGGCAGCCACAACATCGCGCAGGGCAGCGGCGCGGGCCAGAACGTGATGGGCAGCGGCAACATCGCGATCGGTGCCGACGCCGGCGTGTACGTCAACGCGAACCAGGCGATCTCGCTGGGCAGCGCCGCGCGCGCGAGCGCCGACAACGCCATTGCCCTCGGAAGCAACGCATCGGCTTCTCACGCCAACAGCGTGGCGCTCGGCGCGGGCAGCACGACCACGCGCGGCGCGCAGTCGAACTACGTGGCCGTGGGCATGAGCGTGCTGCAGTCGTCGACCGGCGAAGTGGCGCTCGGCAATCGCCAGCTCACCGGCGTGGCGCCCGGCAGCGCGCCCGACGACGCGACCAACGTGGGCCAGGTGCAAGGCATGGTGCAGCAGGGCGTGAGCGCGGCCAACGCGTACACCGACACCGTCGCCGCGCAGGGCCTGCCGCTGGGCAAGGCCTACACCGACTTCACTGCTGCGCGACTGCAAAGCCAGATGGACGAGAACGCGCGGCGTGCCTATGCCGGTATTGCAGGTGTCGCCGCGATGGAAGCTGCGCCTGTCGTGCCGGGGAAGATCAGCTACGCCGTGGGGCTGGGCAACTTCCGCAGCGAAAGCGCGATGGGTGGATCGATCCGTCGCACCTCGCAGGATGGGCGCTACAGCGTGACGCTTGGGGTGGGTGCGAGCAGTTCGGGCGTGGTGAGCCGAGTGGCGTTCACAGGGGTGTTCGACTGAGCTTGTTCAGGGCGACGATCCCGCCGACGGGGTACCTTGCTCCGCGAATGTCCCCCGCCCTTCGGGCTCCTCCTTGATTTCGCTGCGCAAGGCACCCCATCGACGTGATCGTCATCAGTGCGGTCGTTGATTGGCCAGCACACCACCGCCGCTTCCCGTGCGCAGGACACTGGGCGCTTCCCGCAGCGAAATCAAGGAGGAGGGCGAAGCCCGGGGGACATTCGCGGAGGGAAGTACCCGGTGGCCTGTGCACGTGCCCTGAAAAAAACTCACTCCCGCGTCAACACGAAGCGCTTCTGAATCCCGCCAGCCGCAGAAGGCGCGACCCACAAGTCGAACTCGCCCGGCTCGATCACAGGCTTCATGTCCCGCCCCAGAAACTGCAGGTCGTCATTGCCGACAGCGAACTCGACCACCTCCGACGCCCCCGGCGCAATCCGCACCTTTCGGAAATTCTTCAGCTCGCGCACCGGCCGCGTCACGCTCGCGGCGCGCTGCGCCAGATACAGCTGCACCACTTCTTCCGCCTCGCGCGTCCCCGTGTTGGTGACGGTCGCGCGCACGCGCAAGGTCTTGCCCATGGCGAGGCGGTCCGTGCTCAGCTCGACCTGGTCATAGCGCACCGGCGCATAGCCGATGCCGAAACCGAACGGGTACAACGCCTCGTTCGTCGCGTCCAGGTAGCGGGTCTTGAAGGCCGTGCCCGGCGCGCTTTCGGGCGAGGGGCGGCCGGTGCGCTTGTGGGCGTAGTAGTAGGGCACCTGGCCAGCAGTCTGCGGAAAGCTCACGGGCAGGCGGCCCGAGGGGTTGGCGTCGCCGAACACCACGTCGGCGATCGCGTGGCCGGTCTGCACGCCGAGGAACCACGTCACGAGGATCGCGCGCGCATCGCGCACGGCCCCCTTGAGCGCCATCGCGCGGCCGTTGCTCAGCAGCACGACCACCGGCTTGCCCGTGGCGGCCACGGCTTCGGCCAGGTCCTGCTGGGCCTGCGGCAGGCCGATGTCGCTGCGCGAGCGCGACTCGCCCGACATCTTCTGGCTCTCGCCGATGGCCAGCACCACCACGTCGGCCTCGCGCGCGGCGGCCACGGCGGCCTCGATGCCGCCGGGCAGCGGCGATTCGACGTTCGCACCGCGCGTGACGGTCAATCGCGAGGCCTCGGTGCCCAGCGCAGCGTGCAGGCCTTCATCGATACCCACGGGCGCAGACTGGCCCGGGAACAGGCTCCAGGAGCCCATCAGGTCCTTCGTGCCCTCGGCGAAGGGGCCGATCAGCGCGATCTTCTGCGGGCCGGTTTTCGCGAGCGGCAGCAGCTGGCCTTCGTTCTTCAGCATCACGATGGAGCGGCGCGCGCTCTCGCGGGCCAGTGTGATGAACTCGGGGTTCTCCACGCGCTGCGCGGCCGGCGGGCCGTCGAGGCCGCGCATCGGGTCGTCGAAGAGGCCGAGCTTGAGCTTGACCCGCAGCACGCGCCGCACGGCCTCGTCGAGCCGCGCCATCGGCACCTCGCCCGAGGCCACGAGGTCGGGCAGGTGGCGGATGTACAGGCCGCTTTGCATGCTCACGTCGGTGCCGGCCATGAAGGCCAGCTTGGCGGCCTCGCGGCCGTTGGCGGCGTGGCCGTGCTCGATGAGCTCCTCGTCGGCCGTGTAGTCGGACACCACGAAGCCCTTGAACTTCCACTCGTCGCGCAGCACGCCGGTGAGCAGCGCGGGGTTGGCGGTCGAGGGCACGCCGCCGATCTCGTTGAAGGCGCTCATGACCGACAGCGCGCCCGCATCGAGCGCCGCGCGAAACGGCGGCAGGTAGACCTCGCGCAGCGTGCGCTCGGAGATTTCGCTCGTGTTGTAGTCGAGCCCGCCCTCGGCCGCGCCGTAGGCCGCGAAGTGCTTGGGCGTGGCCAGCATCGAGTCGGCGTTCGCGAGGCTGCTGCCCTGGAAGCCGCGCACGCGCGCCGCCGCGAACTGGCGCGCCAGGTACGGGTCTTCGCCCACGCCTTCGAGGCCGCGGCCCCAGCGCGCGTCGCGCGCGATGTCGACCATCGGCGCGAAGGTCCAGCGAAAGCCGTCGGCCGTGGCCTCGACCGCCGCCGCGCGCGCCGTGCGCTCGGCCAGCGCGGGCTCCCAGCTCGAGGCCTCGGCCAGCGGCATCGGAAAGATGGTGCGAAAGCCGTGGATCACATCGGCGCCGAAGATCAGCGGAATGCCCAGCCGCGATTCGCGCACCGCCACCTGCTGCAGCCGCCGCTTGCCTTCGAGGCCGGCGTTGTTGAACAGGCCCGTGAGGCGCCCGTTGCGCACGTCCTCCGTCTCCTGCTGCCCATTGCGCCAGCCGGCCTGCGGGTTGTTCGGGATGTTGATGTCGGCCGGGCCGTAGAGGCTGAGCTGGCCGGCCTTTTCCTGCGGCGTCATGCGCGCGATCAGCGATTCGATGCGGGCTTCGGCGGCGTCGGAGGGCTGGAGGTTTTTCGGAACGGACGCCGCGATGGCGGGGAGGGAGAGGGCGGACAGGACGAGGGCGAGAACGGCGGCTTTTCGAACATGCATGGCCGCCTATTCTGCAGACAACCCCCGCCAGCCCCGGCCAGCGGGTTTCCGCCCTGGGCGTAGGGCCTTGTCCGACCCCGGCCCCTTCAGGCCACGCCGGTCAGTCCGCGCCCAGTCGCAACCGGCTGGGCAGTCGCTTCTCGATCGCGAACTTCAGCAGCGCCGCGCAGCGGAAGATGCCGTGCGCGAACTTGCCGTAGGGCAGCGTGAGAAAGAGCGCCATCACCACGCCCAGGTGAACCGCCAGCAGCAGCGCCATGAAGCGCGTGTCGCGCCACGCGAGCAGGGCCAGGCCCGTGAGGCTCGTGAGCAACAGCAGCGCGATGAAGCCGCGGTCCATCGGCCGCTGCGCCACGTCGCCGTGCGCGGCGTGGCGCCGCAGGTTGACCCACAACAGGCCGACGGGGCCGATCACGAGGCCGATGCCGCCCGTGGTGCCCAGCAGCACCGGCAGGCTCGTGAGCGCGTAGGGCGCGTGCAGGCCGAGCAGGTAGTGGTACAGCGTTGCCACGCAGGTGGAGGCGAAGCACAGCATGAAGCCGTAGAAGGTGAAGTGATGGAAGCGCCGGCGCCAGAGCGTGAAGCGGTCGTCGGCGTTGTTGCAGCCTTCGCCATGGCCGCCATCGAGATACTTCAGGCGCAGCGCGTCGTGCGCGGCTTCGGCGCTCGCTGCGCGGCGCGCGCCCGGCAGGTCGGGGGCGTTACCGGGATCGTTCGCGGGCGAGACCTCGCGCCAGAAGCGGCGCGTGCCCATCGCCAGCGCGAACATCACGAACAGGAACACCGCGCCGAACACCAGCGCGAGGAAGTTGTGCGGAAAGATCGCGTAGAAGTTGCCCGCGAGCGGTTCGTGCAGGAGCGAACCCGACATCGCCACGGCCAGCACGAGGAACATCGCCAATCCACCCGCCAGCGCCAATGCGACGGTGAGCCCGGCCCGCTTGTAGAGCGCGCCCATCGCGGGCGGCCAGGCGTAGTCGTGGTAGGTCTGCAGGCGCACCTGCGCCATCGCCTGCGGCACGTTCACGGCGAACTCGTGCGGCGGCGCGTACTGGCAGGCATGCAGGCAGGCGCCGCAGTTGTGGCACAGGTTGGCGAGGTAGTGCGTGTCGGCCTTGCTGAATTCGAGCCGGCGCGTCATGGCGGGAAACACCGCGCAGAAACCTTCGCAGTAGCGGCAGGCGTTGCAGATCTGCAGGATGCGCGCGACCTCGCCCTCGGAAGCAGTCAGCGGCAGGGCGGGCTGGATCGGGATGACGCGCTGCGATGGCGACGGGTTGCTGCCGATGCCATCGGCGTCCGCACGGGCGCGTGCGACGAGGTCAGTGAGCTGCTGCAAGGGCGGTCTCCGGGGAATTCTTCGAAATGTTCTTGGCGGCCTTCGCTGCCTGAGTGCCGGCGATGCGCCCGAAGGCCGTGCCGATGCTCATGCCCACGCCGGCCGTGTAGCCCTGGCCCAGCACGTTGCCGGCCATCATTTCGCCGGCCACGAAGAGGTTGGGGCTGGGTCGGCCGCCGAAGCGCACGGCCGCGGTCTCGTCCACCTTCAAACCCAGGTACGTGAAGGTGATGCCGGGGCGCAGCGGATACGCATGGAAGGGCGCCGTGTCGATGGGGCGCGCCCAGTGCGTCTTGGCGGGCGCGAGGCCTTCGGTGTGGCAGTCGTCCAGCGCCGTGTGATCGAAGCGGCCGACGCGGCAGGCGGCGTTGTAGTCCTGCACGGTGCGCACGAAGGTGGCTTCGTCCAGGCCGATCTTCTGCGCGAGTTCGCCGAGCGTGTTGGCCTGCGTGCCGGGAAACACCGGCGGCATGAAGCGCCCGACCGCCTGCTGGTCGATGACCGACCAGGCGATCTGCCCCGGCTGCTGCGCCACGAGCCGGCCCCAGATCGCATAGCGCTTGGGCCAGAAGTCTTCGCCCTCGTCGTAGAAGCGCTGCGCCTCGCGGTTGACCACCACACCGAGCGACACGCAGTCGATGCGCGTGCAGATGCCGCCGTCGTACAGCGGCGCGCGCGCGTCGATGGCGACCATGTGGCCCTGCGACGGGTCGCCGATGCTGTCGGCGCCCGCGTCGATCATGTGCCTGAGCAGCACGCCCTGGTTGAAGCGCGTGCCGCGGATGAGGAAGTTGTCGGCCGGCCATTCGCCGCGTTCGTTGCGGCCCCACGCCTCGCGCAGCCATTCGCGGTTCGATTCGAAGCCGCCCGAGGCGAGCACGCAGCTCCTGGCCGCGATGCGCTCGCCGGCCTCGGTGCGCACGGCCACGAAGCGCTCGCCGTCGAGCTCGACCGAGGCCACGGGCGTGTCGTAGCGGATCTGCACGCCGAGCGCTTCGGCGCTGCGGTAGTAGGCGTTGACGAGCGCCTTGCCGCCGCCCATGAAGAAGGCGTTGGTGCGCGCCACATGCAGCGCACCCGACAGCGGCGGCTGGAAGCGCACGCCGTGGCGGTGCATCCAGTCGCGGCAATTCGACGAGGCGCGGATCACGAGGCGGGCGAGGTGCTCGTCGGTGAGACCGCCGGTCACCTTCAGCAGGTCTTGCCAGTACTCCTCTTCAGGGTAGGCCTCGACCAGCACGTCCTGCGGCGCGTCGTGCATGCAGCGCAGGTTGCGGGTGTGCTGCGAATTGCCGCCACGCCACTCCTTGGGCGAGGCTTCCAGCAGCAGCACCGAAGCGCCGGCTTCGCGCGCCATCAGCGCGGCGCACAGCGCGGCATTGCCGCCACCGACAACCAGTACGTCTATCACTCGTGGGTCTCCTTGGAATGCAGGAGACTTTAGGCAGCGCGGCCTTCACGCGAAAGACCGATCGAGGCAACAGGTGTTCAGCTTTCGAGAAGACTTGCACCCGCCCAGCGGCCTTCGCTGACCAGCGCGCGCGCCGTTTCGGCGACCACCACGCGTGCGGCCAGCGCGGCGGGCGAGAGCTCGTCGTCCGACAGGCTCACGAGCAGGTTGCGGCGCCCCACGTGCGCGTCCGAAATCTGCGTGAGCGCGAGGTCGTCGCGGTCGTGCCGCGCGGTGGCGGCGCCGGGCTGGATGGTGGCGCCGTGGCCGGCGCGCACCGCGTCCATCAGCAGCGCCAGGCCGTCGACCTCGGCCACGATGCGCGGCGCCACGCGCGCCCGTGCAAAGGCGGCCATCAGCGTGGCGCGCAGGCCGTGGCTGCCGCTGGGCAGGATCAGCGGCACCTCGGCCAGCTGCGACAGGCGCACCTTCTTGCCCGTGGGGCGCGGCGTGAGGGTGGGCGAGGCAATCACGAAGAGCTTTTCGGCCAGCAGCGGCGACACGCTCCAGCGCCGTGGCGTGTCGGTCTGGAACAGCACGGCCAGGTCGAGCTGGCGCGCGTGCAGCATGGTCGTGAGGTGGCCCGACAGCGCCTCGACCATGTGCAGCCGCACCTCGGGGTAGCGCGCCTGCATGGCCTGCATGAGCGGCACGCCCAACACGGTGGCGGTGGTGGGCGCCAGGCCCACGCTCACATGGCCCGACAGCCGCGCCTGCTGCGCCGCGCGCACGGCGTCGTCGGCGTGGCGCAAGGTGAGCTGCGCCTGGTGCAGGAAGGCCAGGCCGGCATCGGTGGGCATGACGCCGGTCGAGTGGCGGCGCAGCAGCCGGGTCGAGAGTTCGCTTTCGAGCCGGCTGATCTGCTGGCTCAGCGCCGAGGTGACCACCCCCAGCTCCACGGCCGCGCGGCCCATGCTGCGCAGCTCGCAGACCTTGACGAAGTAGCGCAGTTGTCTCAGTTCCATCCGCGCATCATGGCGCAGGCACGGCAGCGGGCTGGCCGCGCCGAAGCAACAGCCATCCGAACAGTGGGGCGGTGATGTACATCACCACCGAGTAGATGGCGGCCGGCAGCGCGAGCGGAAAGCTCCCCAGCACGCTCACCGCGATGAAGATGGCCAGCGTGGAGTTGTGGATGCCGATCTCGTAGCTGATGGCGGTGGCCAGCGGTTTGTCGAGGCCGGCGGCGCGGCTCAGGTAGTAGCCGGCCAGCAGGCTCACGAGGTTGAACAGCAGCACTGGCACGCCGATCTCGGCGAAGGTGGTGGTGATGTTCTTCCACTCGTTGGCGATGGCCAGCACCGTGACCACCGCGAGCACCACGGCGCTGAAGATCTTGGTCGGCTTTTCCATGCGCGCCGCGAAGCCGGGCTTTCGCGACGCCACGACCATGCCGATGGCCACCGGCACCAGCACGATGGCGATCACCTCGACCAGCTTGCGCGTCTGCAGCGGCACCACCTGGCCGCTTTGCGCGAAATGGCCGATGGCCCAGTTGGCGATGAGCGGCAGCGTGACGATCGACAGCAGCGTGTTCACGGCCGTGAGCGAGATGTTCATTGCCACGTTGCCGCCGAACAGGTGCGAGAACAGGTTGGCCGAGATGCCGCCCGGCGAGGCCGCCAGCAGCATGAGCCCGATGGCGAACACCGGCGACAGGCCGAAGCCCACGATGATCGCGTAGCAGGCCAGCGGCAGGCCGATGACCTGCAGCACGAGCGCGATGGTCACGGCCTTCGGGTGCTTGAACAGGCGCCGGAAGTCCTCGAGCGAGAGCGACAGCCCCAGCCCGAACATCACGAGCGCGAGCGCGCCGAACAGGAACCGGGTCACGATGAGCGTGGTGTCCATGCGGTGGTGTCTCCTCTTGGGTTCTTCTGCGTAAAAAAATGGCTGCCGGCACCCGTCGCGCGGGCGCTGGCAGCCGTGGAAACCGGGATCGACGTCTGTCTTATTGTTTGTAGCTGTCGTCGATGCGGTCGAGTTTGCGGATCAGCGAAGGCCAGACGAACATGCCGCCCAGGCCGCCGCTTTGCACCTTCATGGCCTGGCCCACGCCGTCGATGATCCGCGGGTCCACGTGCGTGAGTTCACCGCCGCCGGCCTGCGCGGCGATCTGGATCTGGCAGGTGTTCTCGAAGGTGTACATCGAAAGGAAGGCGTCGGCAATGGTCTTGCCGCAGGTCAGCAGGCCGTGGTTGCGCAGCATGAGGAAGTTGGCATGGCCCATGTCGGCCTGCAGGCGCGGCTTCTCGTCGTCGCGGAAGGCCACGCCCTCGTAGTCGTGGTACGCCAGCGAGGCCAGCACGAAGGTCGACTGCTGGCTGATGGGCAGCACGCCGTTCTTCTGCGCGCTCACGGCGATGCCGGCGCGGGTGTGGGTGTGCAGCACGCACTGGATGTCTTCGCGCGCGGCATGCACGGCGCTGTGGATCACGAAGCCGGCCGGGTTCACGGGGTAGGGCGAGTCGATGATCTTGTTGCACTGCTGGTCGACCTTGACCAGGCTCGAGGCCGTGATCTCGTCGAACATCAGGCCGTAGGGGTTGATCAGGAAGTGGTGCTCGGGGCCGGGCACGCGCGCGCTGATGTGCGTGAAGACGAGGTCGCTCCAGCCGTACAGCGCCACCAGGCGGTAGCAGGCGGCGAGGTCGACGCGCAGCTGCCATTCTTCGGCGGAGACGAGCTTCTGGATTTCGGAGGCGGAGGTGGCGTTCATATGAGGTGTCCTTTGTCGTGATCAGGCGGCGGCGGGCTCTTGCAGCACCGTCTTGTAGACGCTCTGCTTGGGCTGCGCCATCAGGCGGCGCAGCATGGGCTCGAACTCGCTGATGGGCAGGGTCTCGGCCTTGGGGTCGAAGGCCGGGTTGTCGTAGAGCGCACAGAACTCGGCCGTGCGCTCGTAGTGCGGGTGGTCCTTGAAGCTGTCGCGCATGTCGCGGTCCAGCCCGATGTGGTGGAAGAAGTAGTGGCCCTGGAAGATGCCGTGGTTCTGCACCATCCAGTGGTTGGCCTCGCTCACGAAGGGCTTGAGGATGGCGGCGGCGATGTCGGGGTGGTTGAAGCTGCCCAGCGTGTCGCCGATGTCGTGCAGCAGCGCGCACACCACGTACTCCTCGTCGCGGCCGTCGCGCAGCGCGCGCGTGGCGGTCTGCAGCGAGTGCGTGTAGCGGTCGACCGGAAAGCCGCCGTAGTCGCCTTCGAGGATCTGCAGGTGCTTGATCACGCGTGCGGGCAGGCCGCCCGCGAACTGCATGAACTCGCCGCCGATCAGTTGCCAGTCTTCGCGCGTGCTGTCCTGCATGCGCTTGAAACTTGCCCGTGCGTTCATCGTGTGGGGTCTCCGTTCTTGGGGGATGGCGGCCACTGTAGACCTGCGCTTGACCTTCAACTGTCAAGAATTTGACAATGCGAGGTTCTGGTAAACCCGCCTCAGGCGCCTTTTTCCCCTCTATGGCCACCTCGACCAAGCCGCGCCTGTCGGCCGCGCACCGCGCCGCGCTCGACGGCAACCCCTGGTTCACCAGCATGCCGCGCGCGCAGCGCGACGCGCTGCTGGGCGCGGCCGAGCTGCTGCATGTGCGGCGCGGCACCATGGTGTTCCGCCAGGGCGACCCGATCCATGCAGCGGGCGGCGGCTTCTACGGGCTGGTGGCGGGCACGATCAAGATCTCGTCGCTGCGCCAGGACGGGCGCGAGGCCATCCTGGCGGTGCTGGAGCCGGGCAACTGGTTCGGCGAGATCACGCTCATCGACGGCTCGCCGCGCACGCACGACGCCACCGCGCTCGAAGCGCTCGACCTGCTGGTGGTGCCGCCCGAGGCCTTCGTGCGGCAGATGCGCGATGTGGTGTTTTCCAACGCCATCGCCGCCATGCTGGCCGCGCGCGTGCGCATGCTCTACGGCCTGGCCGAAGACGCGACCTTGCGCAGCCTGCGCGCGCGCGTGGCGCACCGGCTGCTGGTGCTGGCGCGCGGCGACGCCACGCAGTCGGTGCACCTGCGGCACGAGCTCATGCTGTCGCAGGAGGCGCTGGCCATGATGCTCGGCGTGACGCGCCAGACGCTGTCCAAGGAGCTCAACGCGCTGGCCACCGAGGGCGTGGTGTCGCTGGGCTACGGGCGCATCGACCTGCGCTCGCTCGACGCACTGCAGGGGCTGGTGCGCACCGGCTGAGGGTCTTGTCACAGCGAGGGCAGGGCGCAGGCGTATAAGACTTTCCCGGCCCGTCATTCCGGCGGCCCGGTGTCTTATTTCTTCACTGGAAGGTGGCGAATCATGAGCAACAACAAACCGACGGTCGTCCTGGTCCATGGTTTCTGGGGTGGTGCGGCGCACTGGCACAACGTCATCGTGGAGCTGCTGCGCAAGGGCCACACGGCCATCCGCGCGGTCGAGCTGCCGCTGACCTCGCTGGCCGACGACGCCGAGCGCACACGAAAAATGGTGGCGCAGGTGCAAGGGCCGGTGCTGCTGGTCGGGCACTCGTACGGCGGCGCGGTGATCACGCAGGCCGGCGACATGCCCAACGTGGTCGGGCTGGTCTACATCGCCGCCTTTGCGCCCGACGCGGGCGAAAGCCCCGGCGGCATCACGCAGGAACATCCGCCGGTGGCCGTGCCCAACCTCGCGCCCGACAGCGACGGCTATTTGTGGGTGATCCCCGAGAAGTACCACGAGAGCTTCTGCCAGGACCTGAGCGCCGAGGAAGGCCTGGTGATGGGCCTGACGCAGAAGGCGCCGCTGGCCAGCACCTTCGGCGACACCATCACGGCGCCGGCCTGGAAGAAGAAGCCGTCGTGGTACCAGATCTCGAGCGAGGACCGCATGATCTCGCCGGTGAACCAGGAGCGCATGTCGGCGCGCCTGGGCGCGAAGAAGGTCATCACGCTGGCGGCCAGCCACGCCTCGCTGGCCTCGCAGCCGCAGGCCGTGGCGGCGCTCATCGACGAAGCCGCGAGCGCCGCCTGAGGCAGGCTACGCGCAGCGCTCGGTGCGCTGCGCAGCTGTCGGGCGGGCCCGCCAGCCGAGGAACGCCACGGCGCAGGCCGCTGCGATGACGATCGCCACGGCGACGCCCATCACCGAGAAGAAGGCCTGGTCGAAGGCCGTGTGCGCGAGCGCCACGAGCTGCGAGGCGATGGGCGCGGGCAGCGTTTCTGCGGCCAGCAGCGCGGCATCGATGCTGTCGCCGGCCGAGGCCGGCACGGCCAGGCCGTCGGGAATCACCAGCGCGGCGGTGTAGCTCGCCGAGAGCACGCTGCCCAGCAGCGCGATGCCCAGTACGCCGCCGAGTTCGTACGACACCTCTTCGATCGACGCCGCCATGCCGGCGTGTTCGACGGGCGCGTTGTTCATGACCGCGTTGGACGCCGCCGTGATGGTCGCGCCCACGCCCAGCCCCAGCAGCACTAGGATCGCCGGCTTGAGCAGGCCCGCGGCATCGACCGCCAGTGCCAGCGCGCACAGCGCGAGCGCCGTGGTCACGAGGCCGCCCAGGATGACGGGGCGCGAGCCGACGCGTGCCAGCAGCAGGCCCGCGAGCGGCCCCGCCACGAAGGCGGCCAGCGGCAGCGGCAGCAGGGTGAGACCCGCCTGCAGCGGCGTGAGGCCGACCACGAGCTGCAGCCGCTGGCTGAACACCAGCTCGACACCGATCAGCGCCACCGAGGCCACGATGGCCGCGATCACGCCGCCCGAGAAGTAGGCGTTGCGGAACAGGCGGAAGTCGATCAGCGGTGCGCTGCTGCGTCGCTGGCGCCGCACGAAGAGGGCCATGGCCATCGCGGCGAGTGCGCCGGTGATGGCGGCCGTTGTGGCCGAGGGCGCGAACTTCGTGAGTTCCTTGATGGTCAGCACGAGGAAGACCAGCCCCGCCAGCACCTGCACCGAGCCGATGAAGTCCCACGGGCGCGTGCCGGTGTTCTTCTGCGTCGGCAGCAGCCACAGGGCCAGCACCAGCGCGAGCACCACCACGGGCACGTTGATGAGGAACACAGAACCCCACCAGAAGTACTCGAGCAGCACGCCGCCCACGACCGGCCCGAGCGCCGCACCGCCCGAGGCCACCGAGGCCCACACGCCGATGGCCACGGCGCGCTCGCGCTCGTCGGTGAACACCAGCCGCAGGATCGCCAGCGTGGCCGGCATCATCATCGACGCGCCCACGCCCAAGAGGGCCCGCGCGGCAATGAGGACGGCCGGGTTCGGCGCGTAGGCCGCGCACAGCGAGGCCACGCCGAACACGGAAAGACCCGCGACGAACATGCGCCGGTAGCCCACGCGGTCGCCCAGCGCGCCCATGCCCAGCAGGAAGCCGGAGACGACCACGGTGTACGCGTTGAGGATCCAGAGCTTCTCGGTGGCCGACGCGGCCAGGTCGTGCGTGAGCGTGGGCAGCGCCGTGTAGAGCACGGTCATGTCGACCACGATCAGCAGCAGCGCCATCGAGACGATGCCGAGCGTGATCCATTTCTTGGCGGTGGGGTTCAAGCCGTTCATGGCGTGGCCCTCCGGTCGTGCGGCTGTGCGGTGGTGCCGTCCAGTTCCTTGAGCATCGTCACGGACACCGTCGTGCAGCCGCGTGCGTGGAAGAAGTCGTGCGCGCGGGCGTTGCCGATACCGCTTTCGAGAAAGAGGCGCTGGATGCCGTGGCGCTGCAGTTCGGCGCAGACCCAGTCGAAGAGCCGACCGCCCAGGCCCAGGCCCTGGAAGCGCGCATCGACGACGAGGTCGTCGAGCGTCGCGAAGCTGCGGGCGGCGCGGCCGGTGTCGTCGATGGAGACCAGTGCGAAGCCGGCCAGGGCACCGTCGGCTCGTGCGACGGCCACGCGCGCGTGGGCGGTGGTCGGGTCGAGCGCGAGCGTTTCGCGCAGTTGGGTCTCGAAGGTGGCGGGCAGGTCGGCGCGCCATTCGCCGAGGGCCACGGCGCGCTGCTCCTGCAGTTCCGAGTGGGAGATGTAGAAGGGGGAAAGTTGCTGCAGGAACAGGGCGGTCAACGCCTGCGCCTGGGAAGGATCGCTGCACCAGCTCAGTTCGAACGCCGGTGTCGTCTTGTTGTTTGCATTCGTCATGGTGCCATGTTGCGCCATTAAAATGAATGAATAAAGATGAAATCAATCTGATAAATAGATGAGTAGGTGGCCGAAATGGAATGGACCGTCGACCAATTGCGCCAGTTCGTGACGACCGCCGAGTGCGGCTCGTTTTCGGCCGCGGCGCGCCACCTGGGCAAGGCCCAGTCGGCCGTGAGCACCGCCATCGGGCTGCTTGAAGTCGACCTCGGCGTGGCGCTGTTCGACCGCTCGCGCCGCAACGCGCAGCTGTCCGACGCGGGCCGGGTGTTGCTGCTGGAGGCGCGCGAGTTGCTGCGGCAGGCCGAGCAGCTCGACCAGCGCGCCCGCTCGCTGCACGAAGGCGACGAGGCCGCGCTGTCGCTGGCGCTGGACGAAGCCCTGCCGTACACCGCCATCGGCACGCTGATGCGCGAGCTGTCGGTGAAGTTTCCGAGCCTCGAACTCACGCTGCTCAACGGCACCGCGACCGAGGTGGCCGACTACGTCGAGCAGGAGCGCGCCAGCGTGGCTTTTCATTTCGACCGCGGCCCGGTGCGCGCCAGCTTCGACCAGCGCCACATCGGCAGCGTGCGCCAGGGCGTGTTCGTGGCCAGCGACCACCCGCTGGCCGACGGCCGCACGGTGCGGCGCCAGGACCTGGCGCGGCAACGCCAGTTGCTGATGCACGCGGACGACGTGCATGAGGTGGCCTACAGCCCGCGCGTGTGGCGCTCCGACAGCTTCTACAGCACGGCCGAGATGGTGGCCGACAACCTGGGCTGGGCCGTGCTGCCCATCAACATCGCGCGCTACGAGGGCTTCAGCAAGGCGCTGAAGGAAGTGCCGTGCCCGTCGCTGGCCTTGCCTCGGCTGTCGGTGCGCATGCTGTGGCTGCAGGGACGCCCGCTCGGCGCGACGGCGCTGTACGTGCAGCAGCGCTTCACCGAGCTGCTGCGCGACAGCGCCGTGTGAGGCGCGTCAGCGCAGAACCCTGCCGTCGGCCGAGATGCTGATGAGGTCGATGCTGCGCACGTTGTCGCGCAGGCCGGGGCGCAGGTTGATGCGGAAGCCGCCCACGTCGTAGTCGGTCATCGCCGTCATCGTGCGCTGCAGGGTGACGGTGTTGAAGCCGCGGCCCGCGCGGCGCACCGCCTCGCCCGCGGCCTTGGCGGCGATGAAGCCCTCGAGCCCTTCGTACGACGCGGTCTGGTCGGAGTTGTCGACCGCCGCGAGGTACTCCTTGACGATCGGAATGGCCGAGGGGCGCGGCGAGGGCACCACCTGCGAGATCACGATGCCGCCGATGTCCTTGCCCAGCTCGGCGTAGAGCGGGTCGATGCCGACGATCGAGAAGGCCATGAAGTTGCCCGTGTAGCCGCTCTTGCGCAGCTTGCGGATGGCGCTGGCCGTGGTGCCCGAGAGCGACACCAGCACGATGGCCTGGGGCGTCTGCTGCTGCACGGTCTTCAATGCGGCGTCGAGCTTGTCGGCGCCCGCGGGCACCAGCGCGCTGGCGACCAGCGGCGGCAGCTTGAGTTCGGTGACGGCCTGCTGCACGGCGGCCAGGCCGGCGCGGCCCATGGCGTCGTCGTCGCCCACCAGCGCAATGCGCTGTTGCCCCACGGTGGCGCACTGGCGCACGATCTTGAGGGCCTCGTCGATCATGCCGGGGCGCACATGGAACACGTTCGGATGCTCGGGGCCGCGCAGCGTGTCGGAGGCGGCGAAGGGCGCGAACAGCAGGCTGCCCTGCTGCGTGGCGACTTTGGCGCCGGCCTCGCTGCTGGCGGTGCCGACAAAGCCGAACAGCATGTCGGCCTTGTTCGCGCCCAGCAGGGTGCGGGCGTTGGTGGTGGCGCGTGCGGCGTCGTAGCCGTCGTCGAGCTGCAGTAGCTTCAGCTGCAGGCCGGTGGCGGCGTTGCGCGTGTTGAAGTCGCTCACGGCGAGCCGGCTGCCGGCCGCGAAGGCGTTGCCGATCTCGTTGGCGCTGCCGGTGAGCGGCACCGACTGGCCGAGCAGGACGACGCGGGCCCCGGCGGCGGCCGGGCGTGGCGTCTGTGCCAGCAAGGGACGGGTGATGCCGAGGCCGCTTCCCAGAAGCAGCATTGCGGAGGCTTTTCCCAGCCATGTCCTGCGAGACGCGTTCATTGGCTACCTTTTGCTAACAATAGTAAAAAAGTGTAGCAATTTCGAGGCCAGGGCGGAAGGCGCGGGTGCTCCAGAATTGCCCTGATGAACTTGAATACGTCCTGGGTTTTGGGAGGGGTGTGTGTGGCGCTCGCCGGGTGCGTCGTGTCGCCCCCATCGAAGGTGGTGGAAAAGGCGCTGCCCGCGCCGGAGGTCTTCGTGCCCGTGGCTGCGCCGCAGCCGCCGCAACCGATGATCGAGCCGCCGCCCCTGCCGCCGCCATCGACGATCGAGCCGCCACCGCTGCCACTGGCGGGGCCGCCGATGGCATTGCCGCCGGGGCCGACCCTCATGGCGGCGCCGCGCGCCGATCCGCGGGCCGCGGCGGACGCGGTCGTGACGGAGCCGGTGATCCGCCAGCGCCGCTATCCCAGCTACCCGTCCGCGCTGGTGGAAGAGGGCATCGAGGGCCTGGTGGTCACGGCCTTCTTCGTCGGCGTGGACGGCAAGCCCGAAGACATCCGCGTCGAACGCTCGCCGCACCCGCTGCTGTCGCAGGCGGCGACCGATTCGCTCAAGGGATGGCACTTCGACCCGGCGCGCACGGCGGACGGGCGTGCGGTGCGCGCCCGCATGCGGCTGCCGTTCCGCTTCAAGCTCGTCGAGTGAGCGGGGGACGGTGACGCGCGCTCAGGCGCGTTTTTCGAACACCAGGTCCCACACGCCGTGGCCCAGCTTGAGGCCGCGGTTCTCGAACTTGGTGAGCGGGCGGTACGCCGGCTTGGGCGCGTAGCCGGTGTCCGGCGCGGTGTTGTGCAGCAGTGGCTCGGCGCCCAGCACTTCGAGCATCTGCTCGGCGTAGGGCTGCCAGTCGGTGGCGCAGTGGATGTAGCCGCCGGGGCGCAGGTGCTGCGCCAGCTTGGTCACGAACTCGGGCTGGATCAGGCGGCGCTTGTTGTGGCGCTTCTTGTGCCACGGGTCGGGAAAGAACACATGCACGCCGGCCAATGTGCCGGGCTGCAGCATGTGGTCGATCACGTCGACCGCGTCGTGCGCGCAGATGCGGATGTTCGAGATCGACTGCTCGCCGATGCGCTTGAGCAGCGCGCCCACGCCGGGCTCGTGCACCTCGCAGCACAGGAAGTTGGTCTCGGGCAGTACCGTGGCGATGTGGGCCGTGGCCTCGCCCATGCCGAAGCCGATCTCCAGCACCGTCGGGCCCACGCGGCCGCCGAAGGCCGCCGTGAGGTCGAGCCGTTCGGGCGTGTAGGGCACGAGGAACAGCGGGCCCAGCTCGGCGAAGGCGCGGGCCTGGCCGTCGGTGGTGCGGCCGGCGCGCTTCACGAAGCTCTTGAGGCGGCGGTGCAGCGGGTGCGGCTTGCCGTCGGTGGCGTCGTCTTCGGGGGATGCGGGCAGGTCGTCGCCGGGCGGGAGGTCGTTGGACACGGTGTCGGGAATGTTCATGAGGGCCGCGAATTGTAGAGATCGCGCCATTCGGGCACCCAGCCGGCCAGGGCGGCGGTGCAGTGGCCGGCGGCCGTGGGGCGCAGGCCGAGGGCGCGCGCGGCGGTGTCGAGCGCGGCCAGCGCGGCCTGCGGCGTGGCGGTGTCGATGGCCGTGGCGCCGTTCTGCTTGGAGAGCTTGTCGCCGTCGGCGCCGCGCACCAGCGGCGTGTGCAGGTAGCTCGGCGTGGGCAGGCCGAGCGCCTGCTGCAGCAGGATCTGGCGCGCCGTGTTGTCGGCCAGGTCCTCGCCGCGCACCACGTCGGTCACGCCCTGTTCGGCGTCGTCGACCACCACGGCCAGCTGGTAGGCCCAGGGGCCGTCGGCGCGGCGCAGCACGAAGTCGCCGACCTCGCGTTGCACGTCCTGCTGCTGCGGGCCGAGGCGGCGGTCGTGCCAGTGCAGGTCGCCGGCCGGCATGCGGTGCGCGGCAAAGCGCCAGGCGCGCGCGGGCTTGCCATGCAGGCCGTCGCGGCAGGTGCCGGGGTAGACGCGCTCGCCGTGGCGTTCGTGCGCATGGCCGAGCCGGGCCAGGGCCAGGTCGATGTCCTTGCGCGAGCAGCCGCAGGGGTAGGTGAGGCCGCGCGCCTGCAGTGCGGCCAGCGCCGCCTCGTAGTGCGCGGTGCGCTGCGTCTGCCACTCGGGCGGTTCGTCGGGGCGCAGTGCGCAGTCGGCGAGCTGGCGCAGGATGTGCTCGCCCATGCCGGGCAGGCAGCGCTCGGTGTCGGCGTCCTCGATGCGGACCAGCCAGCGCGCACTGTCGCCGCGCGCACGCACGTCGAGCCAGCTCGCGAGCGCGGCCACCAGCGAGCCGGCGTGCAGCGGGCCGGTGGGCGAAGGGGCGAAGCGGCCGGTGGCCCGCATCCTTTCTTGAAGGACTTAGAGAACGGCCAGGGCCAGCGACAGGCCCGAAACGAAACCATCTTCCACGCGGTGGCCGATGCACCAGTCACCGGCGATGCCGATGCGGGCCTTGGCGTCCCACAGGTGGGTCTGGCCCACGGGCACCTGCGTCTGCGCCTCGGGCCAGCAGCGCGCCTTGGCGTGGCTGGGCGTGGCGTGGATGCCGGTGATTTCCGAGAAGGCGCGCAGCAGCTTGGCCTCGATGCGCGCAGGTGTGTCGCGCAGGTGTTCTTCCGACCATTTGGCGCTGGCCTGCAGGGTCCAGCGTTCGACGCGCTCGCGGCCGGGCTTGGACGATTCGCGCGCCAGCCACGCCACGCGGTGGTGGGTGCTGCGCGCCACGTTCCACTGCGGGCCGAGGTGCGACATGTTGGCCTGGTTGGCCTGGGGGAAGGCGATCATCAGCGTCCAGCAGGGCGCGATGCGCACGGGTTCGATCTTGCGGCTCAGCGTGGCCGAGCGGTCGCCGCCAGCCAGCAGCTCGCGGGTGCGTGCAGGCGGCACCGCCAGCAGCACGGCGTCGAAGCCGGAGTACACGTGCTGCGAATCGTCCGCGCCGGCGGTGCGCAGCTGCCAACGGGTGGCGTCGAGCGCGTCGGGCTCGATGCGGGTGACCTGGGTGCCGGTGACGAGGTGTTCGCCCAGCGGCGCGGCCCAGTGGGCCACAAGCGCGTCCATGCCGGGCTGGGCGACCCAGTGCGGCTCCAGCGAGGGCAGCGCCGCCTCGGCCACGCGGCCGTGGGCGTCGAGCACGCGCACGAGGTTGGCGCTCCAGGGGCGGCACAGCGCGGGCGTGGTGGCCAGCACCTGTGCAAAGCGCGGATCGCGCACGGTGAAGTACTGCGCGCCGCTGTCGAAGCGGCCGAAGGCGGTGTCGATGCTCGCCATCCGCCCGCCCGGCGTGGCCTCGCGTTCGAACACCGTGACACGGTGCCCGGCCTGCATCAGTGTGCGGGCACAGGCCACGCCGGCAATGCCGGCTCCGATCACGGCGAAGTGGCGGGCGGCGGCGGGAGTTCGGTGGCGGTCGGCGGTGGCGCGGGCTTTGGCTTTGGGCATGGCGGACTCTTTTCTTTTGACAGGGTGATGACTGAGGAGGCCGTGCACACTCTACCTCGGTCTGCGCGCGTCCCCGGGCTGGGGGCGACCCTTATGCAGCCGCGCACCGCGCGGCGTTCAGCGGCCGCGGTGCCGTTCGAGCAGCGCCTTGCGCGTGCCCTCGTGCTCGAACTGCGCGAGCCACCATTCGAGCGCGCGCCCCGGCTTGCCCGCGCTGCGCACGCGCCACGCGCAGTGCATGGTGCCCAGCGGCGGCTGGCGTTCGGTCTGCAGTTCGACAAGGTGGCCGGCCTCGATGTAGGGCCGCGCCATCGGCTCGGGCAAGAAGCCGCCGCCCAGGCCGTGCAACTGCGCGGCGATCTTGGCCTGCATGCTGGGCACGGTGAGCACGTCCTGTCCGCCGACGAGGTTCACGGTCATGCTCGGCCCGCTGCGCACCGAGTCGGCCGCGGCCACCGCGCGGTGCTGGCGCAGCACCGCGTCGCTCAGCGGCTGCGGCAGGCGCGCGAGCGGATGGTGCGGCGCCACCGCGAACACGAAACGCAGTTCGCCGATCGGCCGGCTGCGGATGCCGGTGGCGGTGAAGGCCAGGCTCGCGGCATCGAGCACCGCGCCGATCGCCAGGTCGGCCTCGCCGCTGGTCAGTGCCTCGATGGTGCCGAGCAGGGTTTCGTCACGCAGCTTCAGGCGCGTGGGCGGCTCGAGCGCGAAGAAGGCGGTGCACAGGTCGAGCAGCGGGTCGCGCGCGATCACGCTGTCGACCGCGATGGTCAGCATCGGCTCCCAGCCGGTGGCCACGCGCTTCACGCGGTTGGCCACGGCGTCGATCTCGCCGAGCAGGCGTGCGGCCTCGCGCAGCAGTTCGGCGCCGGCCTCGGTGATGCGGGCCTGGCGCGCGCTGCGGTCGAACAGCAGCACGTCCAGGGCGTCCTCGATCTGGCGCACGCGGTAGCTCAGCGCGCTGGGCACCAGGCCGAGCGCGCGCGCGGCGGCGGCGAAGCTGCCGGTGGTGGCCACCGTCTGCAGCATGGCCAGCGCGTCGGGGGTGAGGACGTCTCGGGCGCTCGTCATGGGGCGGGCTCCATCGTTCAAATAATTTGAATGATGCCATCAAAACCGGGCGTCTTTCAGAGGGGGATGGAGGTCCAGAATTCTTCTCATCCGCTGCGCATCCGGCGCGGCCCACGACGAAAGCCCCGGCGCCCGAACCGGGTGGGGCAGCAAGGAGTTCGATATGTTGCAAGTGCGTAAATCCCAGGAGCGCGGTTATGCCGACCATGGCTGGCTGCGCTCGTTCCACAGCTTTTCCTTCGCCGGGTACTACGATCCGGCCTACATGGGCTTCGGCAACCTGCGGGTGATCAACGAAGACCGCGTGGCGGCGGGCGCCGGCTTCGGCACCCACGGCCACCGGGACATGGAGATCATCAGCTACGTGCTCTCGGGCGAACTCGCGCACAAGGACAGCATGGGCAACATCGAATCCATTCCGCCGGGCGACGTGCAGCGCATGAGCGCCGGCCGTGGCGTGATGCACAGCGAGTTCAACCACAAGGCCGACCAGACCACGCACTTCCTGCAGATCTGGATCGAGCCCAAGGAACGCGGCATTGCCCCCGGCTACGAGCAGAAGCAGTTCAGCGACGCCGAAAAGCGCGGCACCCTGCGCCTGGTGGCCTCGCCCGACGGCCACGACGGCTCGGTGACGGTGAACGCCGATGCACGCCTGTTCGCAGGCCTGTTCGATGGCGACGAGACCGCGAGCCTGACGCTCGACCCGCAACGCAAGAGCTACGTGCACCTGGTGCGCGGCGAGCTCGAAGTCAACGGCCAGAAGCTCGTGGGCGGCGACGCCGCGATGCTCGAAGGCGAAGCGCAACTCACGCTCGGCGCCGGCAAGGATGCCGAAGTGCTGGTGTTCGACCTGACGGCCTGAGACGGCGTCTTTTTTCTTTTTTTTGTTCCTTTCGCTTCAACAACCAACGAGGAGTTCCACCATGGCCATTACCACCACAACCACCGCCCCCAACGCTGCCCAGGACACCCTGGCACTCATCGGCCGCGTGCTGCTTGCAGCGCTGTTCGTGCCCGCCGGCTTCGGCAAGCTCATGGGCTTCGCCGGCACCGTGGGGTACATCTCCTCGGTGGGCGCACCGCTGCCGCAGGTCGCGGCGGTGATCGCGATTGTTGTGGAGCTGGGGCTCGGCCTGCTGCTGCTGGTCGGCTTCAAGACGCGCGTGTCGGCGATCGTGCTGGCGATCTTCACCGTGGCTGCGGCCGTGATGTTCCACAACTACTGGGCCATGCCCGCCGACAAGGCCTTCGTGAACCAGCTGATGTTCTTCAAGAACATCGCCATCGCAGGCGGCCTGCTGGCTTTCGCCGCCTTCGGCGCCGGTCGCTTCAGCATCGATAAAAAGTAAGCTCGCTTCACCCCAGGCCGCGCACACCTCGTGGGCGCGGCCTGCTGACTTCATCGCTTCTTTGAGGAAATCCGTTTCATGGCAAACATCGTCGTTGTCTTCCATTCCGGCTACGGCCACACCCAGCGCGTGGCCCAGGCCGTGGCCGACGGGGCGGGCGCGCAGCTGCTCGCCATCGACGCCGACGGCAACCTGCCCGCCGATGGCTGGGAGACGCTGGCCGCGGCCGACGCGATCATCTTCGGCTCGCCGACCTACATGGGCGGCGTGAGCTGGCAGTTCAAGAAATTCGCCGATGCGTCGTCCAAGGTCTGGTACACGCAAGGCTGGAAAGACAAGCTCTTCGCCGGCTTCACCAACAGCGCCACGATGAACGGCGACAAGGTCACGACCATGACCTACCTGTGGACGCTGGCCATGCAGCACAGCGGCATCTGGGTCAGCATGGGCATCCTGCCGACCAACAACAAGGCGGCCACGCGCGACGCGATGAATTACGTCGGCGGCTACGGCGGCCTGCTCACGCAATCGCCTTCGGACGCGAGCCCGGCCGAGATGCCCAAGGGCGACCTGGAAACCGCGCGCGCCTTCGGCGAGCGCGTGGGTGCAGTGGCAAGATCACGCGCATAACGCCCCACCGAACTTCGCCCACAAGGACACCACGATGACCGACACCATCCCCGAAATCCAATTGCTGCGGCCCCACGACAAGGACCTGGGTGGTGGCTTCAACGTGCGGCGCGTGCTGCCGGCGGCGCAGCGCCGCTCGGTCGGGCCCTTCGTGTTCTTCGACCACTTCGGCCCGGCCACCGAACAGCCCGGCAACGCGCACGACGTGCGGCCGCACCCGCACATCGGCCTGTCGACGGTCACCTACCTGTTCGAGGGCGCGATGATGCACCGCGACAGCCTCGGCAGCGTGCAGGAGATCCAGCCCGGCGCCATCAACTGGATGACTGCGGGGCGCGGCATCGTGCACTCCGAGCGCAAGCCCGAGCGCCTCTTGGCCGACACTTTCGTGAACCACGGCCTGCAGCTGTGGGCCGCGCTGCCGCAGGCCCATGAAGAGGTCGAACCCAGCTTCGAGCACACGCCGGCCGACGCCATTCCCGAGCTGACGGTGCAGGGCGTGCCCGTGCGCGTGCTGGTGGGCGAGGCCTTCGGCGTGCGCTCGCCGGTGAAGACGCTGGCGCAGACGGTCTACCTGGACATCGCGCTGCCGGCTGGCGGGCGTTTCGAGCTGCCTGCGCTGGCGCCCGAACTGGCGGTCTACATGGTCGACGGCGATGCGAACGTGAATGGCGAGCCGGCGCCCGCCCACACGATGGCGGTGCTGCCCGACGGGCAGGGCGCGGTGTTCACTGCCGACGCCGCCGTGCGCCTGATGGTGATCGGCGGCGAGCCGCTCGACGGCCCGCGCTACATCACCTGGAATTTCGTCTCGAGCCGGCGCGAACGCATCCTCGAGGCCGGCGCCGACTGGGCCGCGCAGCGCATGGGCCACGTGCCCGGCGAGACCGAGTTCATTCCGCTGCCGGGCAAGCCCTTCGGCGTGCGCGAGCCCGACACGGGCACCACGCCGGTCTGAAGCTCTTGCCTATTGCTTGATGCCGATGTCCGGGTCTTCCGAGGCCCGGGCGCTGGCGTCGGAGGCGCGCGCGCTGAGGTCGGGCGCCAGGGCCCGGCGGCCGTCGAACACGAAGCAGTCGCCGTGGTAGTGCGCGCCGCCGACATCCTCGAAGTACTTGAGGATGCCGCCTTCGAGCTGCAGCACGTGCTCCACGCCTTCCTCGCGCATGAGGATGGCGGCCTTCTCGCAGCGGATGCCGCCGGTGCAGAAGCTCACCACCGTCTTGCCCTCGAAGTCGGCGCGGTGCGCCTTCAACGCGGGCGGGAATTCGGTGAACTTGGTGATGCGCCAGTCGACCGCGCCGTCGAAGGTGCCTTCGTCGACCTCGAAGTCGTTGCGCGTGTCCAGCATCACGATCTCGCGGCCTTCGTCGTCGTGGCCCTGGTCGAGCCAGCGCTTGAGCGTGGGCGCGTCCACGCCGGGCGCGCGGCCGGCGGCGGGCTGGATCGCGGGGTGGTCCATGCGGATGATCTCGCGCTTGAGCTTCACCAGCATGCGCCGGAAAGGCTGCGTGGCCGACCAGCTTTCCTTGGTTTCGAGGTCGGCAAAGCGCGCGTCGCCGCGCAGGTCGGCCAGGAAGGCGTGGATGGCCTGCGCCGTCCCCGCCAGAAACAGGTTGATACCTTCGGGCGCCAGCAGGATCGTGCCCATCAGGCCCAGGGCCTGCGCGCGCTCGCGCAGGGTCTCACGCAGCACGGGGCTGTCGTTGATGCCCACGAACTTGTAGGCGGCGATATTCAAAATCTCTTGCACGGGGCGGGATTGTAGGGATCGCCACACCACATCGTGGGGGGCGGCTTCCTACAATCGACGGATGTTTGTTCACCTGCGTCTGCACACCGAGTTTTCCGTCGTCGATGGCACGAATCGAATCGACGAAGTCATCAAGGCCGCCGCTGCCGACAAGCAGCCCGCGCTGGCCATCACCGACCTGAACAACCTGTTCGGGACGGTCAAGTTCTACAAGCAGGGCCGGGGCAAGGGCGTCAAGCCCGTCATCGGCGCTGAAATCTTCATCGACGGGCTGGGCAAGGAGCCCGGCGCGCTGACCCGCCTCATTCTGCTGGTGCAGAACATGGAGGGCTACCTCAACCTGTCGGAACTGCTGGCCCGGGCCTGGACGCAGAACGTGAGCCGCGGCCAGTCGCAGGCGGCCTGCAAGCTCGAATGGCTGCAGGAGCTGCAGGGCGGCCTGATCGCGCTGTCGGGCGCGCAGGCCGGGCCGCTGGGCCAGCCGCTGCTGCAAGGCCAGGAAGAGCGCGCCGCCGAACTGGCGCTGCAACTGGCGGGCATGTTCCCGCACCGTTTCTACATCGAGCTGCAGCGCGCCGGCCGTCCGGAAGACGAGCCGCACGTGATCGCCGCCGTGAAGCTCGCGGCCCGCCTGAAGCTGCCGGTGGTCGCCACGCACCCGGTGCAGTTCGCCGAACGCCAGGACTACGAGGCGCACGAGGCGCGCGTGTGCATTTCCGAAGGCGAAATTCTTGGCAACCCGCGCCGCGTGCGCAAGTTCACCGAAGAGCAGTACTTCAAGTCGAGCGCCGAGATGCAGGCGCTGTTCGCCGATGTGCCGAGCGCGCTGGCCAACACGGTCGAGATCGCCAAGCGCTGCAACCTCACGCTGGTGCTCGGCAAGCCGCAACTGCCCGACTTTCCCACGCCCTTCATCAGTGAAGGCGTGCGCATGCCGATCGGCGAGTTCTTCCGTCAGGAGTCGTTCGAAGGCCTGGAGGTGCGGCTGAAGCATCTGTACCCCGACGAAGCCAAGCGCGAGGCCGAACGGGCACGCTACGTGGAGCGCCTGGAGTTCGAGATCAACACGATCCTGAACATGGGCTTCCCCGGCTACTTCCTGATCGTGGGCGACTTCATCAAGTGGGCCAAGGAAAACGGCTGCCCCGTGGGACCGGGCCGGGGCTCGGGTGCGGGCTCGCTCGTGGCCTACGCACTGAAGATCACCGACCTCGACCCGCTCGAATACAAGCTGCTGTTCGAACGTTTCCTGAACCCCGAACGCGTTTCGATGCCCGACTTCGACATCGACTTCTGCCAGGGCAACCGGGACCGCGTGATCGACTACGTGAAGGACAAGTACGGCCGCAACGCCGTGAGCCAGATCGCCACCTTCGGCACCATGGCCGCGCGCGCGGCCATCCGCGACGTGGGCCGCGTGCTGGACATGAGCTACATGTTCTGCGACGGCATCAGCAAGCTGATTCCGAACAAGCCGGGCATGTCGGTCACGCTGCAGTACCCGCCCGAAAAGAAGATCGAAGGCGACAAGAACAACTACGCCATCGAGATGGAGCCGCAGCTGGCGGAGCGCATCGAGAAGGAAGAAGAAGTCCGCATGCTGGTCGAGCTCGCGCAGAAGCTCGAAGGCATGACCCGCAACATCGGCATGCACGCCGGCGGCGTGCTCATCGCGCCGGGCAAGCTCACCGACTTCTGCCCGCTGTACCAGCAGCCCGGCAGCGAATCGGCCGTGAGCCAGTACGACAAGGACGACGTCGAAGCCATCGGCCTCGTGAAGTTCGACTTCTTGGGCCTGGCCACGCTCACGATCCTGGAGATCGCGCGCGAGTTCATCATGAAGCGCCACAAAGGCCAGGAGAACTTCGCGTTCGAGAACATCCCGCTGAACGACGGGCCGACCTACCGCCTGTTCTCCGACGGCAAGACCGAGGCCGTGTTCCAGTTTGAATCCCGCGGCATGCAGGGCATGCTGAAGGACGCTCGGCCCACGCGCCTGGAAGACCTGATCGCGCTGAACGCGCTGTACCGTCCGGGCCCGATGGACCTGATTCCCAGCTTCGTGGCGCGCAAGCACGGCCGCGAAGACGTGGAGTATCCGCACCCGGCCGTGGCCGAGATGCTCTCCGAGACCTACGGGATCATGGTCTACCAGGAGCAGGTGATGCAGACGGCGCAGATCCTGGGCGGCTACTCGCTGGGCGGCGCCGACTTGCTGCGCCGCGCGATGGGCAAGAAGAAGCTCGAGGAAATGGCCGAGCACCGCGAGAAGTTCCGCGCGGGCGCGCTGTCCACGCACGGCATCGTGCAGGACAAGGCCGACGAAATCTTCGACTTGATGGAGAAGTTCGCGGGCTACGGCTTCAACAAGTCGCACGCCGCCGCCTACTCGCTGCTGGCGTACCACACGGGCTGGCTCAAGGTCCACTACACGGCCGAGTTCTTCTGCGCCAATATGACGGTGGAAATGGACGACACGGACAAGCTCAAGCTCTTGTTCGAAGACGCCCAGAAGAACTTCAACATCACCTTCGAGCCGCCGGACGTGAACCGCGGCAACTACCGCTTCGAGCCCGTTACCAACCGGATCATCCGCTACGGCCTGGGCGCCGTGAAGGGCACGGGCCAGCTCGCGGTCGAGGCCGTGGTGCGGGCGCGCGAAGAGGGCGGGCCGTTCAAGAGCCTGTACGACTTCTGCGTGCGCATCGACCGCCAGCGCATCAACAAGCGCACGGTCGAGGCGCTCATCAAGGCCGGCGCGTTCGACGCCATCCAGCAGAACCGCGCCTCGCTCATCGCCTCGGTCGACCGCGCCTTCGAGTTCGCCATTGCCACGGCGGCCAACGCCTCGCAGGCCGACATCTTCGGCGACTGCGAACACGGCTCGGCCACGCAGGAGCCCGACCTGGTCGACGCCACGCCCTGGGGCGTGAAAGAGCGCCTGACCTTCGAGAAGACGGCCGTCGGCTTCTACCTGTCGGGCCACCTGTTCGACGAGGTCTCGCACGAGGTGCGGCGCTTCTGCAAGCGCGAGATCGGCGACCTGCTCGACAGCCGCGACCCGCAGGTCATTGCCGGCATCGTGAGCGACTTCCGCGTCATCAACGGACAGCGCGGCCGGCTGGCGATCTTCAAGCTGGACGACAAGTCGGAATCCATCGACGCCACGGCCGACGAAGCGCTCATCAACGCCAACCGCAACACGCTGAAGGACGACGAGCTCGTCATCGTGAGCGGCAAGCTGCAGCCCGCGCGCGGCGGCTTCGAGGCGCGCTTCCAGGTGCAGCAGGTGTGGGACCTGGCCTCGGCGCGCTGCCGCTTCGGCAAGTTCCTGCGCGTGGCGGTCAACGGCAAGGTGCCCGAGATCGCGCGCCTCCTGAAAGACTTTCCGGCGCGCACCGAGCAGACCGAGGTCGGCGACCTGGTGCACGGCCTGCCCGTGCGCCTGTCGATGGCGCGGGGCGGGGCGCACGTCGAGTTGCAATTGGGCGAGCGCGCCAAGTTCTTCCCGACCGATGCGGCGCTCGCGAGCTGGACCGCGCAGGCCGAAGCGGGCAAGGCGCAGGTCATCTACGATTGATCGGATCGCGCGGCCCCGGGGAACCTCGGGGCCTGCGCGCGGTCCATCAGTCTGTTGCAACCTGGCCTCGGGCCACTCACAGGAGGAATGACCGCATGCATTTCAAGAAGATCCTCAAGACCACCGCATTGACGTTCGGCGTGGCGCTGCCCATGGCCGCGGCCTGGGCCCAGTACGCCGGCCCGAGCTCGGTGCCGAACCTGACGGTCAAGCAGCTGATCGAGACCGGCCAGGACGACCAGCACGCCACGGTGCGCGGCTTCATCGTTTCGCACGACGGCGGCGAGCACTACACCTTTGCCGACGACACGGGGCGCCTGAAGGTCGAGATCGACGCCAAGTACTTCCCGCCGGGCGTGAAGATCGACGACAAGGTGCGCGTCGAGCTCAGCGGCGAGTTCGACAAGGACCGGCTCACCGGCAAGACCGAACTCGACGTCAAGCGCGTCATCACCGTCCTGCGCTGACCCCGGCCTTTTTCCCGAGCGCCTGCTCGACCTGGTCGAGCACGGCCTCGGGGGCGTGCAGCCAGTCCTTGGCCAGCACCTGCATCACCTGCCAGCCGAACGCGTCGAGGATGCGCGGACGCGAGACGTAGCGTTCCAGCACGTTGTGGCGGTGGCCCTTTTGCGCCGCGCCGTCTACGAGGAGGCCCAGCGCATAGTGGCCCTGGCCCGATGCACGCACCGCGAGGTCGCAGCGAAAACGCGACTGCCCCACCTGTTCGTCCACCGCATGGCCGCGTGCGCGCAGCGCCTGCGCGATCTGCGCCGTGACCTCGTCCGTGCGCGCGTGCCGCGCCACGTGGCCGCGCGCCAGCGGGTTCATGCCTTCGAGCACGCGCCGCGCCGTGTCCTCGTCGCCGCGTGACAGGCACTCGGCATAGCGCAGGAAGTTCTTCAGCGCCGCCGCGCCTTCGTTGTGGTCGTTGGTGATCGCCTCGTGGCGGATGGTCGAGACCACCGCCATGTGGTGCTTGGCGCGGCTGAAGATCACGTTCAGCCGCTTCTCGCCGCCGCGCTGGTTGATGGGGCCGAAGTTCATCAGCATGCGGCCCTCGGGGTTGGGGCCGTAGCAGATGCTCAGGATGATGATGTCGCGCTCGTCGCCCTGCACGTTCTCCAGGTTCTTGATGAAGAGGCCGCAGAACTGGTCGTCTTCCTCGCGCACGTACTCGGCCTCCAGCCGCGCCGCGAAGTCGGCATCGACCGCGCCGAGCGCGTTCAGCTCTTCCTCGATCTCGCCCTGTTGCGCTTCCGAGAACGCCACGATGCCCAGGCTGCGCCCGGTCTCGCGCTGGAGCAGTTCGCGCACCAGCTGCGCGATATGGCGTGCCTCGCCATCGTTGATGCGGTTCTCGTACACCGCGTCGGCCACGCGGTGGAAGCTGATGGCGCGCGAGAGCAGGGCGTCGACCTGCGCCTTCACGGACTCGTCCGTCGGGCTGCGCGACTGCACCACGATCTCGCCGCGCTCGGGCGCGGGCAGGCTGCGGTCGGGAATGGTGTACAGGTTGCCCGCGTAGAAGGCCGCGTTCGAAAAGCCGATGAGCGATTCGTAGCGGCTGCGGTAGTGCCAGGCCAGCAGCGTGGCCGGCAGGTTGCGCGCGCCCTGGTTCAGCAGGCTGTCGGCGTCGAGCACGACGGCGATGCGCTCGCCTTCCTCGCCGTTCTCCGCATCGTCGCCTGCCACCGACACGGTGTCTTCCTCGGCGTCGCGGCCCGACGAGAAGAAGCTCGTGGGCGGCAGCTGCATCTCGTCGCCCACCACGATGATCTGCGGCGCACGGTACAGCGCGGGCACGGCTTCCTCGACCGGGATCTGGCTGGCCTCGTCGAAGATCACCACGTCGAACAGGTCGGCCGCGAGCGGCAGCGTGTCGGACACCGACAGCGGGCTCATGAGCCAGATGGGCTTCATGTCGCGCACCACGCGGCCGGTGTCGCCGCTGGCGAGTTCGCGGATCGCCTTGTAGCGCATGGTCTTGCCGAACTCGTGCTCGAGCTCGCGGCGGCCGGCGTTGTAGCTCTTCTTGAAGACCTTGCCGTCGGCGTCGAGCTGGCTGGCGGGCAGGGCGCTCTTTTGCACGTGGTCGCGGAAACGCTGGCGCACTGCGGCGGCGAGCGTGCGCGCATTGCGTTCGAGCAGCTTGCGTTCGCCTTCGCCCAGGCGTTGCGCATGGCGCGCGAGCGTGGCGCCGTCGAAGCGCGGCAGCCAGCGCTCGGTGCGGTACACGCGCTCCAGCCCTTCGCGCGCGACGGCGTACTCGATGGCTTCGGGCGGCAGCGGCAGGGTGCGCAGCGCGGCGGCCACGGCCGGGTCGGCATCGGCCAGTTCCTGCAGCGGCTGGAGCACCGACGGCAGCGCGTCGGCCTGGTCGCGCAGCGTGCGGGCCAGCGCGTCGAGCGCGTCCAGCGGTTGCGCGCCCGCGTCGTGCAGCAGGTCGCGCCAGAGGGCGTCGAGCGTGTCGACGCGCGGTGCGGTGGCGACGAGCTGCTCGACGCTGCGGCGGCCCGCGTCGGTGCGCAGGTGGGCCTGGAACACCGCACGCAGGCCGGCGCCGGCGTCGATGCCGCGCATCGCCTGCAGCTGCTGCGCGAAAGCCTCGGCGTCGGTGCAGCCGTAGTCGGCCTCGAGGCGCGCCGCCTGCTGGTCGAGCGCGGTGCGCGCGGCCTGTTCGGCGCGCAGGTCTTCGAGGATCTGGCTGGGCTGCGGACGCACGGCATGCGCGGCGAAGTCGTAGCGGCGCTTGAGTTCGCCCGACAGGCGCCACCACGAGGGCTGCAGCCAGCGCAGCAGCGAGCCTTGCTGCGCGCGGGCTTGCGCCAGCGCGGCCTCGGTGTCGCCGGGCGAGAGCTTGTCGCGCCAGTGGGCGGTGCGCTGCAGCTGCGCGTCGAGCGCCTGCTGCAGCGTGCGTCTTTCGTTCAGGGCGTTGCCGAGCGCGAGGCTGCTCGGGTGCGCCGCGTCGAGCAGCGCCAGCTGGCCGCGCGCGGCCAGTGCCGCGACGCTGCGCGAATCGGCCACCACGGCGAGCGCATCGCGCCACAGCACGCCGGCCTCGGCCAGCGGTGGCCAGGCATCGACCAGCGCGTCGCGGCAGGGGGCGCTCAGGTCGATGGCGCGTTCGCTGCGCTCGACCAGCCGCGCCAGCGGTTTCTCCTGCGCCAGCAGCGAGGGCGCGAGCTGCGCGAACACATGCTGCGCGAAGCTGGGCGCGCCCAGGCTTTCGGTCACGGCCAGGTGCAGGCGCGACACCAGCTCCGCATGCCGGCGCCAAGCCGCGAAGGCGGGCAGTGCTTCGGCTTGCAGCGGCGTGAGCGACGGGTCGCCGGCCTTGAGCGCCACCAGCCGCGACAGCAGTTCGCGCAGCGTCACCGCGATGTGTTCGGGCACGTCGTGCATGGCGGCGTCGAAGCGCTCGAGCGCGCGCAGGTCGAGGTCCATGGCGTCGAGCACCTGCGTGCGCTCGGTGCTTTCCTGCGCCAGCGTGCCGGGCGCTTCGAGCCACAGCTCGTAGGTCTTGCGCAGGTTCTGCACGAAGGCCTTCTTGTCGCCCTGCGAGTCGTGGATCATGCAGCACAGCTCGTCCAGCCCCTGCTGGCGCAGGCGGTGGAACACGACGTCGATGGCGGCGCGTTTCTCGCAAACGAACAGCACGCGCTGGCCGCGGCCCACGTAGTCGGCGATCAGGTTGGTGATGGTCTGCGACTTCCCCGTGCCCGGCGGGCCCTGGATGATGTAGCTGGTGCCGGTGCGCGCCAGCGCCACCGCGGCGGTCTGCGTGGCGTCGGCCTGCACCACGGGCCACTGGTCGGCCAGCGGCAGGGCGGGTGGCGTCTCGCCGTCGACGCGGCGCGGCTGCAGCGAGAACACGCGGTCGAAGGCCTCGCTCGCCAGGTCGGATTCGGCCAGCCCCGAGTAGTCGCGCACCAGCGACATCTTGCGGTGGTTGAAGTTGCCCAGCGTCACGGCCGTGAGGTCGATGTCCCACTGGTAGGGGTTGCCGCTGCTCTCGCGCAGCGCGAAGGTCTTGCGCTCGGTGTCGTCGACCGCCGTGGCCGCCATCTGCGGCGCGCGCGGCTGCGGCGCGCCGCCGACGGCCTCGCGCACCGGCAGCGGCACGGGGCGCACGCGCGCATGGAACAGCTGCAGCCCGCGCGGGCGGAAGTCGTCCTGCGCGTAGCTGAAGTCTTGCGCGGCCACCGGCACCGCCGAGGGCGAGCGCACGCGGGTGCGGCGCTTGAACTGCTCGAGCCGCTGGCGCGCGCGCTGGTGCATCACGGCGATCTCGGGCTGCTTCACGAGCCGCAGCTGCACGCCGGGCTCGCTCTGCGCGATCTGTGCCGACAGCTGGGCGTGGAACTGCTCGAGCGAGGTCTCGCGCAGGTCGACCGTCTCGGGCAGCGCGATGCCGTAGAGCTGGCGCAGGTGATGGCGCAGCGTGGGGTTCACCTGCGCTTCGCTGGCCGAGGCTTCGAGCAGGTACTGGTCGCGCACGCCTTTCTTGCGCGTGAGCTCCACCGGAAGCATCAGGAGCGGCGAGGCGATGCGCTCGGCGCGCTCGGCCTCGCCTTCCTTGAGGTTGTGCCAGCGCAGGAAGGCGATCACCAGCGACAGCTGCGAGAAGCCGTACTCGGCCCGGTCGCGCCGCGCCTCCTGCAGGATGCGGTCGAGCGCACCGGGCAGGTAGGGCTGGTCTTCGAAGCGCAGCCAGCGCGCGAGCGGCACGGGGTCGCAACTCGCGATGTCGGCGGCAAAACGGCCGTCCCACACGCACAGCTGGTCGGTGCGGATGCTGTTGAGGTCGACCACCAGCGGCACGCTGGCGACGGTGAGGTTCACATGCGCCTGCGTCGGCTTGAAGTACAGCAGGCGGTTGCGCCGCGACAGGTCGAACAGGCGGTCGCGCAGGTGCAGCTGGATCGCCTGGCGGCGCTGGCCTGCGCCGTCTCTTGCGGGTGCGATGCGGTCCAGCCCGAGGTCGACGGGCTGGTCGCGGTAGGTCTCGAGGCGGCGGATGACCGAGGGCAGGTCGCGCGCGCGCTCGTGGCGGTCGAGCGCGGTCATCTCGAAGATCACGGCGGCCACCACCGGGTGCAGCCGGCGGTTCAGCTCGAACAGGTTGCCGCGGTGCGTGGCAAAGCGGGTCAGGTCGTCGCCGTCCGTGAAGTCGAGCCCGCACGACAGGCTGGCCAGCACCTGGCCCAGGCACAGGATGTCGCCGAGCGCGTCGTGGTGGCCCAGGCGCAGTTCCCACGCGGCGTAGCCGGGCAGGTAGACGGGGCGCGTGGGCACGGTGTCGGGGCCGGCGTCGGGCATCACCGCGAGGTTCTCGAGGGCGACACCGGCCTCGGCATCGACGGTCAGGCGCGTTTCTCCGACCACGCGCAGCACCGAGGCGGCAGGCTGTTCGAGCGGCGCGATGGCCTCGGGGTGGCGGCGCGGCGCGGTGCCTTCGGGCTGCGCGAGTGCCAGCGCGGGTTCGGCAGGCGCGTCGGTCACGCGGTAGGCGAAGGCGTTGCCGAGCGCGGCGACGTGGCCGAGTTCGTGCAGGGCCGAGACCTCGCGCAGCAGCGGCAGCACGAGCTTGAGCACGTCGTCGGTCTGCAGGCCGCCGTGGGCCTCGGCGGTGGCGAGCAGTTGCAGGAGCGGGGCGGGAGCGAGGGTCATGCGGCGGCGGCCTGCGAAGAAGAAGTGGCGGCCTTGTCGAGCAAGGCGGCGGCATCGCGCTTGACGCGGGTGAAGTTGCGCTTGGAAAGACCCAGGTCTTTCAGCACGCGCTGTTCGAAGGGCGTGTCGCAGCCCAGCGCATCGGCCAGGCCCAGCGCGGCGGCGAGGGTGACGTCGTCCATCTCGAGATCGGCGGCGACGAAGTCGACCAGCACGCTGGCCAGGTAGTCGTGCAGGCCGGCGGGCGCGGGCTCGGGCGGCGGCATCGCCGAGGTGGGCGGCGCGAAGTCGGGGAAGAAGCGGCGCGCATGTGCCAGCAGCGATTCCGACTGCAGCACGGGCCGTTGCAGCAGCTGCGCCAGGGTGCCGCGCGTGAGCGCGCTCACACGCTGCTGGCCGAGCATGTCGAGCGTGCCCAGGTCGAGCGGGCCTTCGAGCGCGGCGGCCAGCCATTCGTCGGCGTCGTGCTCGCGGCCGGCCCACAGGCGCAGCGCGCGGGCGCGCACGAACACCTCGGGGTGGCTCACGCCGCGCGTCTGCAATGCCTTGTTGCCGGGATCGGCGCAGATTTCCTCGGCCTGCGCCAGGTAGCTCGCCACGTTGACCTGCGTGAGGCCGGTCTCGATCTTGATGAGCGCACTCACGGCGGGCTCGAGCGCGCCGCAGGCCACGCAGCCGCCGCGGTCGGCAAAGGCCTCGGTGTACAGCGCATGGCGCCGCGCGGCCTGCAGGTGGCTCGCGTCGGCGCGCGGGTCGGCCGCCGTGGCGTTCAGCAGGCGGTCGACGACGTGGTGCTTGCCGCCGTCGCGCTCCCACAGCAGGTAGTGCGCCAGCTCGTGGCCGAGCACGGCCTGGCGCTCGGGCGGCTGCAGCTTTTCGAGCAGCGGGCCCGAGAGCACGATGTGCGCCTCGCCCGGCACGACGTAGATCGCGGCGTTCATGGCCGCGCCGTCGCCGGACGGGGCCTGGTAGAGCGTGATGCGCGCCGTGACGCCCAGCCGCTGCGCGGCCAGGGTGGCGTCGGCATGCAGGTCGGGGTGCGCGTCGGCGTCGAGCCGGTAGGCGCTGCGCAGCAGTTCGGCGCGCATGGCGGCCGTGTGTTCTTCGCGCGCTTCGGCCGAAGCGGCCCAGCGCCAGGCCTCGGGTTCGTTCGCCTGGAGGTGGGCGGCCAGTGCCTGCTGGTAGGGCAGCGGCGTCAGGTCTTGGAGGCGAACGGCAGGGAAAGAGTCGACCATGTCAGGAGCGCCAGCAACAATGAGTTGCCGACGATCCTAAACGAGCGGGTGGTGTCGCTTGCAATCACCCACGATGTGGGTGATTGCGGGCGTCAGCGCTTGGGCTTGAGCGTGACGATGAGCGACGGGAAGATGCGCCCGTCCGTGTCGCGCGGCAGCTTGTCGGTCTTGCGAAGACCGCGCTCGGCCGCTTCGTCCCAGGCGGGCAGGCCGCTGGACTTGGCGAGCTTGACGCCGACGATGGTGCCGTCGGGTGCCAGCCGCACTTCGAACTCGGCCTCGGGGTTGCCGTTCACGCTGTCGGCATCGGGGAAGGTGATGTTCGGGCGCACGGCGGCGGCGATGCGGCCGGCGTAGCCGCTGGACGGGCCGGACGAGCGCTGGGCGTTGCCCTTGGCATCGTCGCTGCCGCTGGCACCCGCCAGGCCCTGCATGCGCTTGAGCGTCGCGGCGCGGTCGGCGGCGGCCTGCTTGGCGGCCGCCTCCGCCTTCTTCGCTTCGGCCTGCTTGGCCTCTGCTTCCTGCTGCTTCTTCTGCTCGGCCAGCTTCTTCTGCTGCTCTTTCTTGCGCTCGGCTTCGTCCTCGGCGCGCTCCTTGGCCTCGAGTTCCTTCTTCTTTTGCTGCTGCACGCGCTGCTGCTCGAGCTCGCGCTCCTTCTGCGCCTTCTGTTCCTTGAGCTTCTTCTCGCGCTCCAGCGCGATGTCGGGCGCAGGGGCGGGC
>NZ_JBYSZY010000063.1:0-36126 GCF_058787635.1 Variovorax sp. FW305-3-2-15-B-LB1
GTGTGGCTCAGCACGTGGATCTTGGCGTCGCGCCAGTCCACGAGTTCGCCGTCCATCCAGATCTTGCCGTCACGGTCTGCCAACACAGGGGAAATCGGTTTCATTTGTTCCTCAAAGAAGTACGGGTATTGAGTGCTTGATGCAATGTGGAGTGAGTCCGCTGAGCGCTTCGCCAAGCCCGCTCCGGAAGTCGGCGGTTCGCCGTGGGAAGGGCGGCGTACAAAGCAGTGAGTACGACGTAGATGGATGCTATGAACCGCCCAACCATCCGTCCAATGCATTGTTCTTGTAATCACCATAGACCCTGCGCATGCAACGAAACACGCTCCTCTTCCGAATCGCCGCGGCTGCATCCCTGCCCCGGCCCGCCGGGCCCGGGTGTGTCTTCTTCGATATTGCCGACATCGCGGACGGTTTCATGGATGCGGGACAGGATCTCAACGCAACGCGCGTTCAAGGCTAGGCCGCGCCGGGTCAGTCGAACTTTGCGCGTCGTGCGCTGAAGCAATGGACTCTCCAGAAACGCTTCGAGCCGGGCAATGCTCCTGCTCACACTCGACTTGTGGACCTTCAAGGCATCGGCTGCCAGGGAGAAGCTGGCCAGAGAAGCGACGCAGGCAAAAACGCGCAGGTCGTTGAGATCAAGTGCGGTCTCCATGGCCTGTCCTTTGGGGATGTGTTCCTGCATTGGGACTTGGCCTCCAACCATCAACGTCGTTCCAGCGGTAGCCCGAGATTCCGCTGACGCACAGCAAGAACGCATGCGACGGATGCCGCAGCGGTGCGCCTCGCGTCGAGTGAGACGAGAGAAGCGTTCATCTTTCGATGGATGGCCCTCCCGTCTTCCACTTCGAAGCTGGCTCAGATCGATGCGCGTCAGAAAGCGTGACGGATGCCGACGTCGTAGCCGGTCGAAGTCTTGGGTGTGAACGCCGGATTGCTGCTGAAGCCCGGCCCACCGACGCTCGGATTCGCACCGTTCTTGTCGCTGACGCGAGCGATCGTTGCGTACAACGCCGTGCGCTTCGACAGGTTGTGCACGTAGCCCAGCGCCAGCTTGGTGGCCTTCTGATCGGCTGGGCTCACGACGAACGGATTGAATGGCAAGTTGCGGTCGAACCTGACGTGCGACCAGGCGGCACGGACAAGACCGGCGCCGACCGGCACGGTCACGCCCAGCAGATACCCGGTCAGATCGATGTCAGGGCGGGCACCTGCCAACGGTGTGACTTCATAGTCGATCTTGTTCCTGGCCTTCGACAGCTCACCGAACAGCTTGACGGGACCGAAGTCATATGAAGCGCCGACATTCAGCGTATTGACCTTGGTCGTCGTGCCCGCATAGAAGTCGTCACCGATCGTGCTGCTGCCATAAGAAAGCGCCACATCCAACGGGCCGTTGCCGTAGCCGAAGCGGCCACCGACGTAGCGGCCAGCGCGCGCATTATTGGTGCCTGCAGGCGTGAAGCGGCCGGCGTCGTACTTGACCTGCTCGCTGAAGCCGTACATCACCTGACCGTAGAACCCACCCAGGTTCGGCGGGAGGAAGTAGCCGATCGTGTTGCTGGCTCGGGTCGTGTTGTTGCCCGTCACGTTCGTGATGCCGGGCACTGGCGCGGCGGCCGGTCCATTGAATGCCCCGAACGAATTGTTGGCGACGAAGATCAGGTTGGTACCCACGCCGTTGGTTCCAAACGGGTCGAACACCGTGTCGTTCCAGAAAGTGGGGGTGTAGTCACGACCCAGACGGATTTCACCGAATCCGCCCGAAAGGCTCACCGTCGAGCGTCGAGCGAAAGTCGACACGCCCTGCTGCCCATCGTCGTTGGTGATCGGAGCTTCGAGCCAGAAGCTGGCGGCCCATCCGTTACCCAGGTCTTCCGTTCCACGGAAGCCCAGCCTGCTGGCGTTGTAGGCAGAGTTGCGAAGAACCGTTTGCTTGGTCGTGATGCTCTGCCCCAGTACGTTTGTGGCCTTGTTGGAAAAACCACTGACAGAGGCATCCACCACACCGAACAGAGTGACGGACGATTGAGCCGATGCGGCACTTGCAAGGGCCAGAGCGGCCAAAGCAACGAGGGATTTTTTCATTGAATTTTCTCCAAGGTTAAACAAGCGGGTTCGATCGGCATTCGGTGACCAACACCACGTGCTCCTATCGCACCGCAACCTCCGTTCAGGAAGTTGTCGCTATTCCATCGGACTCATCCAAAAGAGAAGCAGCAGGTCATGCAAACTTCCACATCAACCATGCAACTTCGTCCCGCAGAGTTGTTTCTCTTGTTGCCGCGTCACTACAAACTCCAAAGACACGCATCGCCGATGGATTCGTTCGCTCTGGCGCACTTCCATGCAGAAATCTCCTCCCAATGAAACGCCCCTTGCGTCCTCGATCTCATCGCGAGTCGATCCGCGACCTCTGCCGCATCTTGCTTGGCGTTGTTCGATACCAGTGCTTGAACTTGCGACTGAAATTTGTAGGGTCCCCATATCCAAGCTGTGACGCAATGGCTTCAATTGACAGCTCGGTATGCTGCAAGTACCAGGCGGCATGCGTCCTGCGCAAGTCTTCCTTGATGTCGGAGTAGGTCACGCCAGCATCTGCAAGCCTTCGAGCCAGCGTGCGCTTCGTGACGCCAATGTTCACCGCCAGATCATTGACATCCGGATTGAAGATCAACTGCTCCAGAAGTGCTTGGCGAACACGCTGCACGAAGGTGCCATGCGAACGTTCCAATGCCAGTTTCCTGCAAGCCTGCAGGGCCACCAGAAAGGCACCGGCGTTGGCGGAGGGACAGGGTGATTGGAGCAATCCAACCGGCAGGTGGAACGTCAGGCACGGATACCCGAACTCGATCACTCGCACATGATTCGAAACCGGGAGGTCACGACTCGCTGGACGCGGGTACGGCAGACCCACGACAAGCTCGTGCGCAGGCCTGCCCAGGATCGCCTCCAACAAACGGCAGTACGCACCAACGATCGAGTGGACAACGAAGAGATGTGTGTCGCACAAGGGTCGAATCGACCTTGCCTTGAGCGTGCTCCATCCTTGAGCACTCTCAAGCCCGAACTCGAATCCCCCGAAGATCAGTCTTCCGTATTGACCAAGGAGTTCAAGGCTCTGACCGAGGTTCTCGGACGTCACCGCCGCGATGCCAACCTGGGTGTGATAGGGCTGGATCATGCCTCCGGCGATCAAGCCCAGCGCCGGCTCTCCGCTGCAATGGATGGCGTGGATGACGAGCTTGCGAAACACGGAAAAATCCACCATGTGCTCGCCATCGCGCAGATCCTGCCAGGCCAGGCCAGGCCCGCACGGAGAAGCACGGCGCCAGGGCGCACACCCAGACTGTTCAGACAGTCCAGGATGCCTCGGATGTAGACCGGATGGGCAAATGGGATGGCAACTTCTTTCCCGCTGTTCATGGCCTCGGCTGTTTGATTGCACGCTCTGCCCTTTGACGATTCAACGCGCTCGATGCAACAGGAAACTGATCCATCTGCGTCGCCCGAAGCATTGCTCTCTCGCGGAGGGTGTTGTCAACCCGGCGTCGAACCTCCGCTTTCCGAACGGGATGATCCGAGCCGGTTGATGCCTCACCGACGCGCCAGGCGGGCGATCGACTCGGCCAGTTCCTTGGGCCTGGAAAGAAATGGCGAATGGCTGGCGTCCAGCGTTTCAACGACTGTCTTGTTGTCGGGGGCGAACTTGTCGAGGGCGGCCATGATCTGATCCGCCAACCCTGGAGGGATGATCTTGTCCTTCATGCACTTGATGAAGGAGCGCGGAATGCTTCCCCAGTTCGAGGCCGTCAAGACCGTCTTCCCGTTCTGGGGCCCTCTCGAATCGTCAGGTACCAGCATGTTGGCCCACGCAAGAAAGTCTTCATCGGACACATCGCCACAGTACGCATTCTTGACGGCAGACCGCACCGCCGGGTCCGGCGTATTCAGGTCGAACCGCCCGGCTCCTATGTCTGCCGTCGGGCGGACGCTGCCATTCTTTCCTTGGGCGACATAGGACTCGGCGAAGGCGCTCTTGCTGGACAGACACTCTCCAACCGATTCGCCGGACGCCGGAATCACAGCGGAAACGTAGATCAGATTGCGGATCTTCGAGGCACGGCTTTCACCAACCGCGTTCAGCGTAATGCCTCCCAGGCTGTGTCCGACGAGAACCAGTGGTTCATTGGTACTCGCGTACAAGCGATCGACGATGCCTCCGGCGTACTGCGCATAGTCCGCCAGAGTCAACGAGGCGACGGGCGACAGCTCGGCGCTGTATGCGCTGGGGTCGAATGGCCTGGCATAGGAAGACACCGGGAATCGACCGTTGAGGCCACAGCCCGGGAGATCGATGGCCAACACCTTGAAGCCGGCTTCGACAAGAAAGGGCGTCACTCTCGACCAGCAAAAGGCACCGTGCAAGGAGCCGTGTATCAGCACAATGGTCGGCAACGGAGCCAGACGTCCGTTGCCCGACGAAATGGCGTCCTGTTGTCCACCACCTCCGCAAGCGGCCAGGCTGAGCGAAGCAAGGCTGCCTGCCAACGAACCGGCAAGAAAGCCCCGCTTGGAGATCGTTTTCGTTTCGTTTGATGTCATGAGATTCCCTCTGGGTCCTTCGGATGTCTTGAGCCAATGAACGCGACGAGGCCACCGCGACGCACCTGTGGGTGCCGCGGGCATGCCTCATCTGGGAGTGCAACGTCTTTTCTTGCAGACGCTGCGTGACCGTGCTAGCGAGAGTGGAACGAAGCCGGCGAGTGGTTGCCCAGCTCGCCAAGCAGCAGCGCCCATGCCTTGGCGCCATCACGCATGGACTTCAGCCTGAAAAACTCATTGGGTGCGTGCACGTCTTCGTCCGGAAGGTTGTAGCCGAACATCAGGGTGTCGATTCCCAACACTTCCTTGAAGAGTGAAGTCACAGGCACCGTCGCCCCCAGCCGTACGTGAATGGCCTGGCGTCCGGTCTCGCGTTGGAGCACCGCTTCGGCAGCACGCACCAGAGGGTGTTCGGGCGGAATGGTCGATGCCGGAGACCCCTCGCTCAGCGTGACCACATCAAGATGACACCCTGCAGGACACTGCGCCTGCAAGTGTCGAAGCACCGCTTGGATGACTTCATTCGCGTCTTGCCCTTCCACCACGCGCGCCGTCATCTTGGCAGACGCTTCGCAGGGAATGATGGTCTTGAGGCCGCTGCCGGTGTAGCCCCCCCACAGGCCGTTGATGTCCAGCGACGGGCGCAAGGTCACGCGCTCGCGTGCAGAGTAGGTCGGCTCTCCATGCGCAACGCCCTGGACGTCTGAAAAGTAGGCTGCCTCGTCGTACGGAAACGCGGCGGTATCGGCGCGCTGCCTGGCGCCAGGTGGAACCGCCTGATCGTAGAAACCGTCGACAGCGACCGCACCATCCACCTCATGGAGCGAAGCAGTGAGCCGTGCCATCTCGTGCACCGCATTGCGCACAGCCCCCCCATAGCGTCCGGAGTGAAGGTCCTTGCTTGCCGTGCGCAAGCGCACTTCAAGCTGTGCGACCCCGCGCGCACCGGTGTTGATCGTCGGAACACTTGGGCTCGCGCGGCCACCGTCTGCCGAAATCACCGCATCCGCCCTCAACAGTTCTCGATGGCGATGGGCAAGCGTACGCAAGCTGGGACTGCCTGTCTCCTCTTCGCCCTCGAGGAACACCTTGATGTTCACGGGGCAACTTCCCTGCACGGAAAGAAAGGAGGCGATCACCTCGAGCGCGATGGTCGTCGAGCCTTTGACGTCCGAGGTGCCCCGCCCATAGATCCGGCCGTCCACGACGGTCGGTTCGAAGGGCGGTGTCGCCCACAGTTCGATGGGATCGGCCGGTTGCACATCGTAGTGACCATAGATCATCAGTGTCGGTTTGCCTGGTGCTCGATTCCACTCACCATAGACCGCGGGTTCGCCGCCGCCTTCCAGCAACTGCACGTTGTCGAGCCCGATCTGGTTCAACCGATCGATGAGGAAGCGACGCGCCTCGTGCATCCCTTCCCCGAACGACGGATCGGCACTCACGCTCGGGATGCGAAGAAACGACTTGAGCCAATCGAGGATCGCGGGATGGCGGAACTCGAGGTCGTCGAGGACGTCTTGATGGGTCATTGTGTTGTCGGATTTCATGGCTTCAATACAACGGAGGGAAAACATCCGCCCCCCACAGCGTGTCGCATTTGTGCGTGTGCTCGAACACGTTGCTCGATGTCTGGATGACCGGGTAGGTGAAGTTGATCAATGCGCGGTCCGAAGGCCCCATGAAGCGCGGCCAGCGTGTCGGGACATTGCGACCATCGCCATTGGGGTCGCCGTTCTTCGCGAAGTTGAGCAGGTACGCGATCATCTGCGCCGACAGCGCCTTGCGCTGTGCGGTGGTGGTCGCGTCGGGTGTTGCCTTGCCTGGATCGAAGTACGGGTATGCGCCCAGAGAATCGACCGTGTCGGTGAAATAGAAACTGTCCATGCCGTGGAAGGAACCGAAGTAGAAGCCCTTCGGACTCGATGGAAACGACAGCTGCGGATCAGCCATTTCCCAGCCGTACACCGGCACCCAGGCCGCGAGCGCATCGCGCCTTGAACTGTTGCCGCAGGCATACATTGCGTCGCCGCTTGCGCGTGCAACCCCCTGCGCGGGGACGGCGTAGTTGCCGATCGGATAGGCGGCCTCGATGGCGGTGGTGTCGTAGCCTGCAGGTGCCAGCCCGCGCAGGTACAGCGCGTAGTAGTCGGCACTCAGCTTGGGGTCGACGAAGAGCGTCCCTTCGTCGTACACCCCGCCGATCATCACTGGAACCTGATTGAAGTTGCCTGTCGCAAAGGCCCGTGCCGGCACCTGCGTGATGATCTGCGCGTCCACCGTGGGCCGCCACTTCAGGCCGCCTTGAGCCAGCGGTGCCGAAGCGGGCAACCCCCGCAGACAAGCGACCACATCGGCCGCGGCGCCGCATCCCATGTTCTTCACAGCGACATCACCCACGGCAAGCGACGTGTCCATGCTCGGGTTGGAAAACTCCGCGGCGCCGCCGCTTTGCATCACCGCCCGCTGGAACAAGCCCTTGGCCTTCGGAGATTGCAGCAGCGAGAAGCTCTGCGTCGCGCCCGCCGAGGTGCCCCAGAGCGTCACGTTCCCGGCATCGCCCCCGAAGGCCGCGATGTTCTTTTGCACCCAGCCCAATGCGGCCAGCTGATCCATCACGGCGAAGTTGCCGAGGCTGCCGTCCTTGTTGGCCGTGCGCAGCGCCTTGTTCGCAAGATAGCCGAGTGCACCGAGTCGGTAATTGATGCCGACGACGATCACGCCGCGGCTCGCCAGTGGGCTGGGCCCCATCTCGCCGGACCCCAGCGTGAATGCGCCCCCGTGGATATAGAAGATCACCGGCAGCTTGTCGCCGGGTTTCGTACCTGCTGGCTTCCATACGTTGAGGTAGAGGCAATCTTCCGATGACGACGACGCAAAAGAAGTCCCTTGAAGACAGGCGCTTCCAAATGCAGTGGCCTGCAGGGTCGTTGCGTGCGCGGAGGGCGGCTGCGGGGGTGCCCAACGCAAGGCGCCGACAGGCGGCTGCGCGTAGGGGATGCCAAGGAAGGACACCATGCCCGCGCTCGCGACACCTGCCACCTGGCCTTCGGTGGTGGCCGCGATCGTGTCGCTCACTGCAGGTGGTGCGCTGCCGGCAACCGGTGTCGCCGGAGCGCCCCCCGTCGACGGCGGCAGGGCGATGCCCCCGGCAGTGCCCGGGTTGCCTCCGCCGCCACCGCAAGCAGACAGCGTCACTGCAAGGACCATCGCCAGGCAGCTCTTTCGTGTTGTCTTCATGATTGCTCCTTCTTTCCTTGAGTGAGCAGGGTTCATTGCCGCTCGTAGCCCACGGTCTTGATCAACTCGCGATAGCGGTCGACCTCGGATGCGTAGAACTTCTCTCCTGCTTCGACGCTCATCGGCTCGAAGATGGATTTGGCTTGCAACTCAAGTTGCGCACGTGCATGCGGATCTTTGAGGGAAGCAGCAATGGCGGAATTCAGCCGTTCGACAATCGGCTTGGGCGTTCCCTTCTTCACCATGTACGAGGTCCAGATGGTGAAGTTGAAGTCCTTCATGAACTTGCTGTCTGCGGCGGACTGCGCGGCATTGAACGGCGGGGGGAGACTCTTGCCTGCGGAGAGCGCTCCGATGACTCTCAAGCGTCCCTGCTTTTGATAGTCCATGTAGAACGACTGGTACGGCAGGAAGGCAAAGTCGAACTGCCCGCCCATGAGGTCCTGAACGAGCGTGGCGCCGCTCTTGTACGGTACGTGGGTCAGCGGTGCACCCGTGCGCTTGGTGAACAGCTCTCCCAGCAGGTGATAGAGAGTGCCGGTGCCGGGCGTTCCGTAGGAAAGTGGCGTGTCCCTGCGTGATCGCGCGAGCTCGACCAGTTCGTCGAGTGTGCGGGCGGGGAGCGAGCCATTGACGACGATGACCAACGGCGACACGGCCACCGGAGCGACCCACTGGAAGTCTTCCGACTTGTAGCGTGTGCTCTTGTTCACCAGGCTCGCGAGGATGAGTTCGTTCGGCGAGCCCTGGAAGATGTAATGACCGTCGGCAGGCGCAGCCAGCACCTTGCTTGCGGCGATCGCACCGCTCGCACCGGGCATGTTCTCCACGATCACCTGACCGCCCAACTGCTTGGCGATCAGGTCGTTCAACGTGCGAGCGGTGAAGTCGCTCGCCGCACCGGCTGCGTAGGGGACCATCATCGAGACCACCCGCGAGGGGTATTTTTCCTCCGCCACTGCAAGCACGCTGACGCCGAGCAGCGCGAGCACCGATAGCCATTGACCGAGACGCTTCATGAGGTAGTTCCTTGGTGGTATGTGGGGCGAGTGATGAATGCTAGGAATCCGCTTCAAATCAGTCCAATGCATTGTTTTTCTCGTTACCATGAGCAGATTGCATTCTTGTGACGCGCGTCGCCATGAACCTCCAGCAGATCGACCATCTCTTGGCACTGGCCGAAACCGGCTCTTTCAGTCGCGCATCCGAGAAGGTGCACCTGAGCCAACCCGCGCTCAGCCGCAGCATCCGGATGCTCGAGGAGGAGCTCGGCATGCAACTTGTCGATCGCATCGGCAAGCGCAACGAACTCACGCCCTTCGGCGAAATGGTCCTGGTGCGTGCGAAGAAGATTTCAATGGAAGCGCACGAGCTGAAGCGTTCCGCAACATTGCTGAACGAAGGGCTCAGCGGTTCGGTGAAACTTGGACTTGGCGGGGCGCCCAGCGCACTCTTTTCTGCACCGCTCTTGACCCATATGCTGCGCAACTTTCCCCAAGTCGGACTGCACCTGAGCAGTGGCGGCGCAGACCATCAACTCGCAGCATTGCGCTCACGCGCTGTGGATGCGGTGGTGCTGACGTACCGCGCCGTCTTGCCGCGCGAAGATTTGCGCATCGATGTACTGCCCATGATGCGTTCGGGCTTTGTATGCCGCCGTCAGCATCCGCTCGCCCGTCAACGTGAGCAGCCCCTGGCGTTCAAGGACCTCACTCGATACCCGATGATCTCGACAGGAGTGAGCGATGACGTGACGCGCCTGCTTGTCGAGCGCCATGGGAGCCAGGCCAATCCGCAGAGATGGCTGCATGTTTCTTCCGACGAGATTGGCGCGCTGATAGAGGCCGTACGCAATAGCGACGCCATCTTCCTCGGTGTGCTTGCCGCCACACGCGCGCTTCTACAAACCGGGGAGTTGGTCGAGCTGCATCTTCATCCCCTCACGCAGCTCAATGCCCAATTCACCTTCATCACACTGGAAGGTCGAACCGAAGCACCGCCACTTCAGTTGGTCCGCTCGTTCTGCGCCGACCTTGCGCGCGCCGAAGCAGAGCTCAACGGCAAATAGCGATCCGCGAACGGGCGCGGTGGAGCCAGCAAAGTTCGCTGGGGAACGGCGGGCTGCCAAGCGCCGCACCACCCCTCGCCCTCACTCCACCGTCACGCTTTTCGCGAGGTTCCGCGGCTTGTCCACGTCGGTCCCGCGCGCACACGCCGTGTGATACGCCAGCAGCTGCAGCGGCACCACATGCAGCAGCGGCGACAACGCGCCGTAGTGCTCGGGCATGCGGATCACGTGCAGGCCTTCGCCGCTGGCGATCTGCGTGTCGCCGTCGGCCAGCACGTAGAGCACGCCGCCGCGGGCGCGCACTTCCTGCAGGTTGCTCTTGAGCTTTTCGAGCAGGGCGTCGTTCGGCGCCACGGCGACCACGGGCATCTCGCTGGTGACGAGCGCGAGCGGGCCGTGCTTGAGTTCGCCGGCGGCATAGGCCTCGGCGTGGATGTAGGTCACTTCCTTGAGCTTGAGCGCGCCTTCGAGCGCGATCGGGTAGTGCAGGCCGCGGCCCAGGAACAGGGCGTTGTCCTTGCGCGCGAAGTCTTCGGCCCAGCCGATGATCTGCGGCTCGAGCGCCAGCACCGACTGCAGCGCGACGGGCAGGTGGCGCATTTCCTTCAGGTAGCGCGCTTCGTCGAGCGCGCTCAGGCGGTTCTTGGACTGCGCGATGGCCAGCGTGAGCAGGAACAGGCCCGCGAGCTGGGTGGTGAAGGCCTTGGTCGAGGCCACGCCGATCTCCACGCCGGCGCGCGTGATGTACGCCAGCTTGCACTCGCGCACCATGGCGCTGGTGGCGACGTTGCAGATGGTCAGCGTCTGTTCCATGCCCAGCGAGCGCGCGTGCTTGAGCGCGGCCAGCGTGTCGGCGGTTTCGCCCGACTGGCTGATGGTGACGACCAGCGTCTTGGGGTCGGGCACGGAGTCGCGGTAGCGGTACTCGCTGGCGATCTCGACCTGGGTAGAGATCTTCGCGATGCTCTCGAGCCAGTACTTGGCGGTGCAGCCGCTGTAGTAGCTGGTGCCGCAGGCCAGGATGAGGATCTTGTCGATGTCCTGGAACACGCGGTGCGCGCTCGCGCCGGTGGCGCCGTCCTGGCCGATGCCGTCGAACAGCTCGGGCACGATGCCTTCCACGCCTTCGAGCGTGTCGCCGATGGCGCGCGGCTGCTCGAAGATTTCCTTCTGCATGTAGTGGCGGTACGGGCCCAGCTCGGCCGCGCCGCTGTGGGCGTGCACGGTGCGCACGGTGCGGGTGACGGGCTTGTGGTTCTTGTCGACGATCCAGTACTTGCCCGGCTGCAGGTCGACCACGTCGCCTTCTTCGAGGTACACGATCTGGTCGGTCACGCCAGCCAGTGCCATCGCGTCGCTGGCCAGGAAGTTCTCGGTGCCGTCCTTGCCGGCGCCCAGGATCAGCGGCGAGCCGGCGCGCGCGCCGATGACGCGCTGCGGTTCGTCGCGGCAGATGACGGCGATGGCGTAGGCACCATGCAGCTGCAGCACGGCGGCCTTGACGGCTTCGAACAGGTCGCCGTTGTAGAGGCTGTCGACGAGGTGGGCGATGACCTCGGTGTCGGTCTGGCTCTCGAACACGTAGCCCTTGGCCTCGAGCGCGGCGCGCAGCGGCTCGTGGTTCTCGATGATGCCGTTGTGCACGAGCGCGATGCGGCCCGGGCGCGCGGCGGGCGCGTCGGCGCCGACGCCGTGGCTGAAGTGGGGGTGCGCGTTGTGCACGGCCGGTGCGCCGTGGGTGGCCCAGCGCGTGTGGGCGATGCCGGTGAGGCCTTCGACCTTGTCGTCGCGCACCTGGGTCAGCAGGTCGGCCACGCGCGAGGTGGTGCGTGCGCGGCTCAGGCCGCCGGCATGCACCGCGACGCCGCAGGAGTCATAGCCGCGGTATTCGAGCCGCTGAAGGCCCTGGACCAGGACCGGAACGATGTCGCGATGGGAGGCTGCGCCGACGATGCCGCACATAGGATGTACCTTGTCTTGAAGAACAGAAGGGCTCGATGGTAGGTAGACGCCCAAGAAATATGGCGTCTAAATTTCCTCGATTTCGGACTTTTATTTCACCCAAACGCACAGATGGAGTTTTATTCCATAATTTCAACCCATATGGAATCAATCTCCCTCGATGCCATCGACCTCAAGCTGCTCGACGCGCTCCAGAACGACGCCTCGCAGACCAACCAGCGCCTGGCGGCCGAGGTGGGCATCTCGCCGCCGACCTGCCTGCGCCGCGTGCAGCGCCTGCGGCAGGAAGGGCTCATCGAGCGCCAGGTCGCCCTGCTCTCGCCCGACCGGCTCGCCACGGTGCTGGGCCACGGCCTGCAGGCGGTGGTGGAGATTTCGCTCGACCGGCAGGACGCCGCCGCGCTCGACGCCTTCGAGGCCCGCGTGATCGCGGACGACGCGGTGCAGCAGTGCTGGCGCGTGTCGCCGGGGCCCGATTTCGTGCTGGTGGTGGTGGCGCGCGACATGCCCAGCTATGGCGCGCTGACGCAGCGGCTGTTCACGGCCGACGCCAACGTGCGCAACGTGAAGGCGTTCTTCAGCCTCAAGCGCGCGAAGTTCGGGGCCCGCGTGCCACTGGGCTGACGCAGGCTCCGGTCGCGATCAGCGCTCGCTCGCCGCCTCGCGCAGCGCTTCGAGGAACGTGCGCCGCCACCAGTGGATGTCCTGCGCCCGGATGCGCGACAGCAGCTTCTGGTGCCGCTCGCGCCGCTCTTCCAGCGGCATCTGCAGCGCCTGCTGCACCGTCTCTGCCGTGCCGTGCGTGTCGTACGGATTCACCAGCAGCGCTTCCTTCAGCTGCTCGGCCGCGCCGGCAAAGCGCGACAGCACCAGCACGCCCGGGTCGGCCGGGTCCTGCGCCGCGATGTATTCCTTGGCCACGAGGTTCATGCCGTCGCGCAGCGGTGTCACCAGCCCCACGGCCGCCGCGCGGCACAGCCCCGGCACGCGGCGTCGCGCCACCATGCGGTGGATGTAGCGCACCGGCATCCAGTCGAGTTCCCCGTAGTCGCCGTTGATGGCGCCGCACAGCGATTCGAGTTCCTTGCGGATGTCGGCGTAGGCATCGACCGTCTCGCGCGTGGGCGAGGCGATCTGGATCAGCGTGGCGCTGCGGCGGTTCTCGGGGTAGTTGGCCAGCAGCTCGCGGAACGAGCGAACGCGCTGCGGGATGCCCTTCGAATAGTCGAGCCGGTCGATGCCCAGGAGCAGCCGGCGGCTCGAGTACTCGCGCTTCATGGTCTCGTACATGTCGCGCGATTCCTTGGCGTGCGTGAGCGCCGCGAACTCGTCCACGTCGATGCCGATGGGGAAGGCGTTGCAGCGCACCGTCTGCCCGTAGGCGCGGTACATGTCGTTGCCCAGGTACTCGCCGTGGGCCTCGTTGCGCACGTAGTGCTCGAAGTGCTGCACGTCCTGCTGCGCCTGGAAGCCGATCAGGTCGTACGAGAACAGCGAGCGCATCAGCCATTCATGCTGCGGAATGGCCGCGATGATGATCTGCGGCGGCAGCGGAATGTGCAGGAAGAAACCGATGCGCTGCTTGCAGCCCATGGCGCGCAACTCGGCGGCCAGCGGCATCAGGTGGTAGTCGTGGATCCAGATGATGTCGTCGTCCTTCAGCAGCGGCATCAGCTTGCGCGCGAACAGCTGGTTCACGCGCCGGTAGCCGCCGATGAAGCCGGCATCGAAATGCGCCAGGTCCAGGCGGTTGTGGAACACCGGCCAGAGCACGTCGTTGCTGTAGCCCAGGTAGTAGCTGTCGTGGTCGTCGCGACTCAGGTCGAGCGTGGCCAGCGTCACCTTGCCGGCCTGCTGCTTGTGCAGCTCGCCTTCGCCCGTGGGCCCGCCCTCGACGATCTGCCCGCTCCAGCCGAACCACAGGCCGCCGCTTTGCTGCAGGCTCTCACCCAGGGCCACGGCCAGGCCGCCGGCGGCGGGCTTGCGCGGGTCGGCCACGCGGTTCGAAACAACGACGAGACGACTCATATGCACGAATCCCAGGGAGCGGACAGGCGCACGGCCGCGTTGATGATGCCGACCATCGAATAGGTCTGCGGAAAGTTGCCCCACATCTCGCCCGTGACCGGGTGCGTGTCTTCCGACAGCAGCCCCAGCGGGTTGCGCGCGGCGAGCATGGTTTCAAAAATCTGCCGCGCCTCGGCCTTGCGGCCGATCTTGGCCAGCGCGTCGATGCGCCAGAAGGTGCAGATGTTGAAGGCGGTTTCGGGCTTGCCGAAGTCGTCGGCGGCTTCGTAGCGGCGCATGTAGGGGCCGTCGCACAGCGACTTTTCCATGGCGTCGACGGTGGAGATGAAGCGCGGGTCGCGCGCATCGATCAGGCCCACCTCGACCATCAGCAGGATGCTCGCGTCGAGCTCGTGCCCGCCGAAGCTTTCGGCAAAGGCCTGGCGCTCTTCGCACCACGACTTGGCAAGAATTTCTTCCTTCATGCGTGCCGCATGGCCGTGCCAGTAGGCGGCGCGTTCGGGCAGCTCCAGCGTGCGCGCGATCTTGGCGAGCCGGTCGCAGGCGGCCCAGCTCATCAGCGCCGAACTGGTGTGCACGCGGGCGCGCGTGCGCAGCTCCCACATGCCGGCGTCGGGCGTGCCGTACACGCGCACGGCCTGCTCGCCCACCGCCTCCAGGTGCGGAAACTCCGCCACGCCGGCGCGGCTGAGCAGCCGGTGGTCGTGGAAGGCCTGCGCCGCGCCGAGCACGATGTTGCCGTACACGTCGTGCTGGAAGTGCTCCTGCGCCTGGTTGCCCACGCGCACCGGGCCCATGCCGCGGTAGCCTGGCAGGCCGTCGACAAAAGACTCGGGCAGCTCGCGCTCCAGCCCGATGCCGTACAGCGGCTGGATGTGCTCGCCGTGCGAGCCGATCACCACGTTGCCGAGCCAGCGCAGGTAGTCTTCCATCGTGCCCACTTCGCTCAGCGAGTTGAGCGCGCGCACCACGAAGAACGCGTCGCGCAGCCAGCAGTAGCGGTAGTCCCAGTTGCGCTGGCTGCCCGGCGCCTCGGGGATGCTGGTGGTCATGGCGGCCACGATGGCGCCGGTGTCCTCGTACAGCGAGAGCTTGAGCGTGATGGCCGCGCGGATCACCGCGTCCTGGTATTCGAAGGGAATGGCCAGGCGCTTGCTCCAGGTGCGCCAGTAGGCGATGGTTTCCTGCTCGAACTTGCGCGCGGTGTCGGCGATGCCTTCGAGCAGCGTCTCGTCCACGCCGAACATGAAGTTGTACTCGCGCGAGATCACGAAGGGCTGGCGCGACAGGATGTGCGAGATCGACGCGTCGGTGTTCAGCCGCAAGGTCACGTCGGGCCCGACGTAGCGGATGTGGTTGCTGCCGCGCGTGACCTCGGTCGGCGCCGAGGCACCCCACTGGAAGCGCGGGTCGAGCGCCACGCGGATGCGCGGCGCGCCGGCAATGGGGCGCACGCGGCGCACCATCATGAGCGGACGGAAGTAGCGCGAGCGGCTGTGAAAGCGCGGCGCGAAGTCGGTGATCTCGATGCCCTGCCCCGCGCTGTCGAACAGCTGCGTGCGCAGCACGGCGGTATTGGGTTCGTACCACTGCTTGCTGGAGGCGAAGTCCTCGATCTCGATGGCCCAGGCACCGGCCTCTTCGCCGGGATGCAGCAGCGCATTGAAGACCGGGTCGCCGTCGAAGCGCGGCAGACAGCACCAGACGGCGCGGGCGCGCGCATCGATGAGCGCGCTGTAGGCGCAGTTGCCGATCACGCCGACATTGAGCGAAGGCTCGGCCGGCGGCGCAAAGCCGCGCGGCGGGGCTGCTGCCACCTTCGCGGCGTCGACGGGCGCCTGGTCGTCGGGGCCCGCCGCGCCGGCCAGGGCGTTGCCCGCGCGGTCCTCCGGAGCCTTCGGCAGTTGGTGTTCGCTCATGCGGGCTTCCTCGGTGATGGTGTCTGGGGAGCGGGTGCGGCCAGCAGGTCGCGTGCCTGCACCAGCCATTCGTAGACCGCGCGCGGCGATTCGAGCCGGTGCAGCGCCAGGCTCGGCCCGGCGCCCACCTTGATCGCGACGCCGCCGCGCGGCTGCACGACGGCGAAGCCGCTCTCGTCGGTGGTGTCGTCGCCCGCGAAGACCGGCGTGCGGCCCGCGAACGGCGCTTCGTTCATGAAGGCCCCGATGGCGAGGCCCTTGTTCACGCCCGAAGGCTTGACCTCGAACACGAACTTGCCGTGCATGAGCTCGAGCTGCGGACGGCCTTCGATGGCGCGCGCCATCGCGTCGCGGCACACAGCCTCCAGCTGCGGCGCGAGCCGGTAGTGCAGCGCGATGGCGCCGTGCTTGCGCTCCACCAGCAGACCTTCGTGGATGCGCGCGAGTTCGTTGGCCACGTCCAGGATCGGGACGAGGTCGGGCGGGCGCTGCTCCTGCATGCCGCCTTTGGCATCGCGGCGCTGCACGCCATGCTCGCCGGCCGCAGGCAGCCGCAGCGGCGCGAGAAAGCGGTCGATGGCATCGATCTGGCGCCCTGACACCACGGCGAGCGCGCCGCCGAGCAGGTCGCGCAGGTCGCTCAGCAGGGGCACGAGGGCGGGCGGCACCTCGATGGCTTCAGGCGTGGCGGCGAGGCCGACCAGCGTGCCGTCGAAGTCGAGAAAAAGGGCGGCGTCCCGGCCCGGCGGAGGTGGCAACTGGGCGTTGCTGCTGGAGGACTTTGGCATTGGGAAAAACCATAGCACGGCTCGCACGCGGCGCGTGTCGGCCAAAGTCCCGGCGTGCGCCGATGGCGGGGATTCAGTCGGCCGTGGCCGGCAAGGACGCCTTCACCGCCGCGATGCGCGCACGGTGGATCGCCTCGCCGATGCGCGGCCCCGTGGCGCCGGCCTGCTGCGCCTCGCGCGCCACCACGTCGGTGGCCACGGCCTGGGCCGCCGCGAGCACCGCGAGCAGGCGTGGGCGCTGCGGGTAGGCGGTGTCTTCGAAGCCAAGCCGGCCGCGCGCGTCGCATTCGCAGGCCAGCAGCGCCTCGGCGAAGCGCGCCGGCTTGCGGAAGGCGTCGCAGCGCTCCAGCAGGCGCACCAGCGGCGTCGCGTCGAGCGCGCCGCTGCGGTGGATGTTGCCGTGCTCGCGCGCCACCACCTCGGCCAGCTCGCGCAGCTCCACCGGCACGCGCCAGCGTTCGCACACGGCCTGCAGCAGGTCGACGCTGCGCAGCTCGTGGTTGATGTGGCGCGGCAGCATGTCGGCGGGCGTGGTGCCCTTGCCGAGGTCGTGCATCAGGCAGGCGAAGCGCACGGGCAGCGTGGCGCCCAGCCGCGCGCTGGTGTCGAGCACCATCATCAGGTGCACGCCGGTGTCGATCTCGGGGTGGTGCTGCGCCGGTTGCGGCACGCCCCAGAGCCGGTCGACCTCGGGCAGCAGCACGGCAAGCGCGCCGCAGTCGCGCAGCACCTCGAACATGCGCGAGGGCCGCGTTTCCATCAGGCCGCGCGCGAGCTCCTGCCACACGCGCTCGGGCACCAGCGCATCGACCTCGCCGGCCGCGACCATCTCGCGCATGAGCGCCATGGTTTCGGGCGCGACGGTGAAGTCGTCGAAGCGCGCGGCAAAGCGCGCCACGCGCAGGATGCGCACCGGGTCTTCGCGGAAGGCGTCGGTGACGTGGCGCAGCACCTTGTCGCGCAGGTCGCGCTGGCCGTGGAAGGGGTCGGCCAGGGTTTCGGGGCGAGGGTCGAAGCTGCCGTCGGCGCCCACGTGCTCGGCGGGCAGCGCGATGGCGTTGACGGTCAGGTCGCGCCGGGCCAGGTCCTGCTCCAGCGTGACGTCGGGCGCCGCATGCACGACGAAGCCGCGGTAACCCGGCGCGCTCTTGCGCTCGGTGCGGGCCAGCGCGTACTCCTCGCGCGTGCGCGGATGCAAAAACACGGGGAAGTCGCGCCCCACGGGCAGGTAGCCGCGCGCCACCATGGCCTCGGGCGTGGCGCCCACCACCAGCCAGTCGTGGTCGGAAACGGGGCGGCCCAGCAGCCGGTCGCGCAGTGCACCGCCGACGAGAAAAATGTTCATGAGTGCAGTGTAGGGATACTCTCCCTGCACAAAAAGAACGGTCGTTCGATAATCGCCGAGCGATGCGAACGACCGTTCGTAAATTCGCGTCGCGCGAAGCACCGGTCGCTGGCCGGTGCCCCCGTGCGCGGGGCTGTTTTCAATACCCAAGGAGCATTCACAGCTATGAAGAAACTCACAACAACAGCATCGTTGGCATTGGCGGCACTCGGGGTCCTGGCATCGGGCAGCGCCCTGGCGCAGAACGCGGGCGACTGGGTCGTCGGCACCGGCTGGTTCCACCTGTCGCCGCAGGATTCGAGCAAGCCGCTGACCGTGACCTCGCCCGTGCACAGCGTGCTGGCCGGCTCGGGCGCGAGCGTCACCAACTCGGACACGCTGGGCCTGAACGTCGCGTACTTCATCGACCCCCACTGGGCCGTCGAGGGCGTGCTCGGCGTGCCGCCCAAGTTCAAGCTCAACGGCAGCGGCACGCTGGCGCGCGTGGGCGAACTCGGCCAGGCCCGCCAGTGGAGCCCGACCGTGCTGGCCAAGTACTACTTCAACGAAGGCAACGACGCCTTCCGTCCGTTCGTGGGCCTGGGTGCCACCTACGTCTGGTACAGCGACGTGAAGCTCACCTCGAACCTGCAAGGCGCGCTGGCCAGCCAGTTCCACGTGCGTCCGTCTTCGGTGAACACCACGGCCAAGCTCGACAGCTCGTTCGCGCCCGTGCTCAACGCCGGCGTGGCCTACCAGTTCGACAAGCACTGGGGCGTGTCGTTCTCGGTGTCCTACATCCCGCTGAAGACCAAGGCCAAGCTCACCACGACCAGCATCACCGGCCTGCCGGTGGCGCGCAGCGAGGCGAGCCTGAAGCTGAACCCGATCGTCACCTACCTGGCGGCGACGTACCGGTTCTGATGAGGTCCGGCGGGCCTCAGTCGCGTGAAGTGCGATAGGGCTCGTCGAAAGCCACGAAGGTCTTTTCAGCCAGGGCGCCCGCGATCCACGCGGCGACGCCCGGCAGGGCCGCCACGCGCGCGATGTACGCATCGATGGCCGGCGGCACCGGCAGGCCGTAGCCGCGGATGCGCATGCCCACCGGCGCGAAGAAGGCGTCGGCGATGGTGAAGGCGCCGAACAGCATCGGGCCGCCGTGCGTGTCGAGCAGCTCGGTCCACATCTGCACGATGCGGTCGAGGTCTTCCTGCACGCCGGGCTGTTCGGCCAAAAGCCGCGCGCCCACCTCGGGCAGCGAGGCCTCGATGTTCATCGGGCAGTTGCCGCGCAGGTTGGTGAAGCCCGAGTGCATCTCGGCGCAGATGCTGCGCGCGCGGGCCCGCTCGGCCACGCCCTGGGGCCACAGCTGCTTCTCGGGGAAGCGCTCGGCCAGGTACTCGGCGATGGCCAGCGTGTCCCAGATGGCCAGGTCGCCGTCGACCAGCACCGGCACCTTGGCCACGGGGTTGATGGCGCCGATCACGTGCTTGAACTGCGAGGTGGCGTCGAACGAATCGAAGCGCACCATCACCTCTTCGAAGGGAATGCCGGCCTGGGTCATGAGCACCCAGGGGCGCATGGACCACGACGAGTAATTCTTGTTGCCGATGTAGAGCTTGGACATCTATCTGGGTCTCCGGGTCAGTGCGGGAATGCGGGGCAAAGCCGTCGATGCTAGCCGGGCGGCGCGCTGCGATTGATGACGAAGGCGGCGCGAATTGATGCGGGCCGCTTCAGCGGTCGCCGTCTTGGCGGGATTCGGGCGGGACGATCACGCGCGGGCCGGAGGCGTCCGTGTTCGCGGCAGGCTTCACGACGCGCTCGATCAGGCCCACGAGGCGCGGCACCAGCGACAGCACCGCGAGCGCCAGCAGCGCGCTGAACACGGCCGTGACCTCGCGGCCGAGCCCGCAGGCCATGCCGATGGCGGCCGTCATCCACAGCCCCGCGGCGGTGGTGAGGCCCTGCACGTGGGATTCGTCCTTGCCCTGCTTGAGGATGGTGCCGGCGCACAGGAAGCCCACGCCGGCCACCAGCCCCTGGATCACGCGGCTCATGTCGGCCGGCACGATGCCGGTCTGCTGCGGGATCAGCACGAAGAGCGCCGAGCCGATGGCCACCAGCATGTGCGTGCGCACGCCGGCCGCCTTGCCCTGCTGCTCGCGCTCGAAGCCGAGCAGGAAACCCAGCACGGCCGCCAGCAGCAGCCGCACCGAGATGCGCGTGAGTTGCGCGACATCGCCCACGTCCGAGAATTCGGACGCGACGGTGTCTAGCACCTCGTCGCGCCAGCTCATATCAGGGGAGGTCCTTGTTAGGTTCCGGCTCGTTGGCGTTGCGCGGGCCCACGCGGCCCAGGCGCTCCTTCAGCGACTGCGGCTTGCCGCTGATGATGGCGGCGTAGTTGGTGGTGTTGGCCAGCACCTTCTTCACGTAGTCGCGCGTCTCGTTGAAGGGCACGTTCTCGGCCCAGATGGCCGCGTCGATCACCGGGCCGTTGCGCCAGTTGCGCGGCCGGCCGGGGCCGGCGTTGTAGGCCGCGGCGGCCAGCGCCATCGAACCGTCGAAGTCGTCGAGTGCGAGCTTCAGGTAGTTGGTGCCGATGGTGATGTTGGTCTCGCGGTCGTTGATCTGGCCGGGCGTGAAGTCGGTCAGGCCGATCTTGCGGGCGGTCCAGCGCGCCGTGGCGGGCATGACCTGCATCAGGCCCGAGGCACCGACGCCCGAGCGCGCGTCCATGATGAAGCGGCTTTCCTGGCGGATCAGGCCGTAGACGTAGGCCGGGTCCAGGCCGATGTCCTGGCTCTTGCGCAGCACCGTGTCGTGAAAGGGCATGGGAAAGCGCTGCTCGACGTCGATCACGCCCTTGGTGCGCTCGCTGGTGTTGATGCAGCGGTCCCACACCTCGCGCTGGCAGGCCAGGTCGGCGGCGGCCAGCAGGGCGCGGTCGTCCATGCCGCCCTTGTCGTGCAGGTTGGTGGCGTAGTTCCACTCGCGCGTGCCTTCGGAACGCAGGCCCATGCCGATGGCCTGCAGGCCGCGCTGCAGGCCCGGGTTGGTGCGCGCGGCGTTCTTTTCCTCGGGCGTGAGCGGCGCGGGCCGCGTGGCGGCCACGACGCGCTGGCCGAGTTCTTCGAGCGCCAGCATTTCATAGAAGCCGCGCGTGCCGGCGATGCTGGTGTACAGCTCGCGGGCCTGGGCGCGGCGCTCGTCGCCGCCGGCGCTGCTCAGCGCACGGGCCTTCCAGTAGACCCAGGTGGGGTCCTGCTGGGCGGCGTCGCTCATGGCGTTGATGGCGGGTGCGACGTCCTTCCACTGGCTGGCGCGCAGTGCGGCGCGCGCGCGCCAGCCGAGCATGTCGTCGGACAGGTCGCTGTTCTTCGTGACGTTGCCGAAATAGCTCACGGCCATCGGCGAGAGCTTGTTCGCGGCCGCGCGGCCGATGGTGCCCCAGACCCAGTTGCGCTCTTCGGCGGAGAGCATCGGGCCCCACTTGCCGTCGAGCTGCGCGGCGCCCTGGTCGGGGTCGGCCACCGCGATCTTGATGAGCGCGAGCACCACCAGTTCCTTGCGCGACTTGGCGGCCACGAAGGCCCGGCCCGTGAGGAACTTGGCGGCGCTGGCGTTGACCTCTTCGAACAGCGGCAGCGCGTCGGGCGCGGCGATGGTGACCGCGCCGCGCGCGGCCGCGGGCCGGTTGGCCTCGATGGCCAGGCGCGCCTTCTTCCAGGCGTCGTTGGTCGTCATCAGACGGGCCGCCACCATGCGGTCGGCGGCGGTGAGGCAGCCGTCGTCGCTGTCCTTCTGCGCGAACCAGTTGCGGCGCACCTCGTCGGCCTGCGCCTGCGTGGCCGTGCCGGTGCGCAGCGTGTCGACCAGCACCGCGTAGCAGCGCACCTGGGCGTCGTCGCCCATGCGGAAGCCGGCGATGTTGGCGGCAAAGCCGTCCCAGTCGCGGCGCTGGCCGAGCAGCAGCAGCCAGTCGTTGCGCAGGCGGTCTTCCTGGTAGGTGTTGGGGTAGCGCGCGTAGAAGTCCTGCACCTCGTTGGGCGCGGCCTCCTGCAGGCGGGCCTTGAGCTCCCAGTAGGCGGCCCAGGGTTCGAGAGCGTGGCCACGCGCTTGGGGCAGCAAGGCCGTGAGACGGGCCTTGTCGCCGCGCTGGAAGGCCTGCTTCATCTGGACCAGCACGTCGTCGTTGGTGTTGTTCTGCGCGGCGGCGGGCTGTTGCGACAGCAGCGCGGCGAGTGCGAGAACGGCGGAAAAAACCAGGGCGGGCGCGCCGCGACGCTGACGAGCGCGCGCGGATGCCAAAATGCTTGGGAACTGCATCGGGGGATTATGGACAAGTCAAAGGATGCCGACACCTCGGCCACGGCGAGTTTTCTGAAGGGTCAACTGCGAAAGGCACTCATCGAGCAACGCCTGGCGCTGCCCGACCGCCTCGCGCGGGCCGACCTGTTGCAGCGGGTGATGCGGATCTGGCTGGTCGGCCGGCCCGACACCGTGATCGGCGCCTACTGGCCGATCAAGGGCGAGTTCGACCCGCTGCCCGCACTGCATCGCTGGAAGGAAGACGGCGAACTCATGGAAGAAACGCAGCGCCGCCGCATCGGACTGCCGGTGATCGACAAAGTTCACAAGACGCTCACCTTCCATGCCTGGTACCCGGGCTGCCAGATGGAAGAAGACGCCTACGGCATTCCCAAGCCCAAGGACACCGAGCTGATCGTGCCGACCCTGCTGTTCGTGCCCTGCGTGGGCTACAGCGCCGGCGGCTACCGGCTGGGCTATGGCGGCGGCTTCTACGACCGCACGCTGGCGGCGCTGGAGCCCCGGCCGTTCACGGTGGGGCTGGGCTTCACGAATGGTTTCCTGGAAGACTTCGAGCCCGAGGCGCACGACCTGCCCCTGGACGCGATCCTCAACGACAACGGCGTCGTCTGGCCGACCTCCTGAGCCGGCTCAGTCGAGGTTGTCCACCGTGTCGGGGTCGGGCACCTCGCCGATGGTCTGGCGCGTGGTCACGGCCTGCGCCTCCAGCCAGTCGGAAAAGGCCTTGATCTCGGGCCGCAGCGCATTGCGCGGCCCCGAGATGAGCCAGTAGGCCATCGGTGAATCCAGCCGGTGCTGCGGCAGCACCTCGATCAGGTCGCCGTTGGCCAGGCTTTCGGCAATGAGCGAACTGCGCGCCAGCACCAGGCCCTGGCCCGTGAGCGCGGCCTGCACCATCTGGTAGGCATAGTTGAAATAGAGCCAGCGCTTGGGCTGCGCGCGCTCCAGCCCGTTCACTTCGAACCAGCGCCGCCACGTGAGCCATTCCAGGTGCGTGCGGTGCGCGTCGCCGGCCTCGATGAGCGTGAAGCGGGCGATGTCGGCCGGCGTCTTGATCGGCGGGTTGCTCTTGATGAGCCACGGGCTCGCCACCGGCGTCAGCGTTTCGCCGAACAGCCGCACGGCGCCGGGCGGCATGCCTTCGGGCGGGCCGTAGCGCAGCGCGATGTCCACGTCGGCCACGTCGAGGTCGACCGCGATGTCGCTGGCGTCGATGCGGATGTCGATCTCGGGGTTGTCGCGCTGGAAGGCTTCCAGCCGCGGAATCAGCCACATCGAGGCAAACGAGGCGAAAGTGGTGAGCGCCACGCTCTTGCGCCCGGCGCTCTGGCGGATCTGCCGCACCGCCATGTCGATGCGCGGCAGCGCCTGCTGCACCGACAGCAGCAGCTGCGCCCCGGCGCTGGTCAGCTCGACCGCGCGCGTGTGGCGCAGGAACAGCGACACGCCCACTTCCTCTTCGAGCGACTGGATCTGCCGGCTCACGGCCGACTGGGTGAGCGCCATTTCCTCGGCCGCGGCGCGGAAATTGAGGTGCCGCGCGACCGCCTCGAAGGCCCGCAGGTGCCCCGCGGAGATGGGCCGGGAGCGCAGGTGGGTTTGCGAATGTTGCATGGGTATGACTTTGGTGTGCGTTCCCGGCGGCCAGTTGATTGATGCGGGAATCGCATCAGTAGGCTACCTCGTTTTCATTGGACCTCCAAGGCCGCAAAAACGATCATTCATTCCCGAACTGCGCCAACCTCTCTGTCTGTCAAAGGCGCTTCGGATCAGCCAAGGAGTCCTCATCATGTCCACCGCCGTCTGCACCAACGAATCGCTCGCTTCCCTGTCCCGTTCCACCCGCACCGCGGCCATTCCGCCGGCCGTGCGCCGTGGCGCCTGGCAGATTGCGCCCGGCGAGGCGATGAGCCTGAAGGCGCGGTCGGCGAGCGTGCTGCGCGTCAAGCAGGGCCGCGTGTGGGTCACGCCCGACGCCACCGCCCATGGCCCCAGCGAAGACATCGTGCTGGCCCCGGGCGAGTCGCTCACCGTGGCCGCCGGCCAGCGCATCGTCATGGAAGCCTGGGATGGCTACGGTGCCACCTACGTGTGGGACCCGGTCTGACCGACCGCCTGCACTCCCGGCTCTTCTGAACAAAGGCGGCTTCGGCCGCCTTTTTCTTTGCCCGTCGTTTTCAGTTTTCCGTCAGTCAGCCGGTCAGGTGCTGATGTCGAAGCTGGCGCGCAGCGCCAGGAAGTGCGCCAGCGCCGCCTCGCCGCGCAGGGCCCGCAGGCCGGAGACCGGGTCGGGCCCTTCGCATTCGGCCAGGCCCATCGCAAACCCGCTGTAGCGCCGGGCGGCCAGCGGGCCGTCGTGGACCACCACGAGCGCCACGTGGCGCGGATCGCGCTGCAGCCGCGCCATCAGCGCCTGCACCGCCTCGCGCGGCCCCTCGAAATGCTGGCAGAAACACTGGCCGTCGAACACCAGCAGGCCGGAGATGCCGTCCTCGGCGTTGCGCGCGCGGGCCTGGGTGACGATTGCGCCCACGGTGGCGGGCGGCAGGTCGGGGGCGAGCAGGCTGCAATAGAGGAATTCGTGCAGCAGTTCTGCGGGTGCTTGTTCTTGTGTCATGCGGTGCGAAAGGGAAAGTCGCTTCGAGTCTAGGGGGCCATCCTGCACCCCGAAATGTCAAAAGACATAGCCCCGCCAGCCTATAGTGCGGCGTGAAGCTCGAGGACTATCCCGTTGCCGCCTCCCCGCCGCAGGGTGCGAACCCCTGCGAACACTGCGCGCTGCGGCGCCTGGAGGCCTTCCTGCCGGTGACGGCGCAGCAGCTGGAGGCGATCCAGTCCTTTCGCACCGGCACCCGGCGCGTCGAGGCGGGCGGCACCATCGTCGACGAGCACCGCGCCAGCCCGCAGCTGTTCACGCTCTACGCGGGCTGGGCCTTCCGCTACAAGACCTTGAGCGACGGCCGGCGGCAGATCCTGGGTTTCCTGCTGCCCGGCGACTTCATCGGCCTGCAGGACGAGTTTGCCGACGGCCAGACCCACGGCGTCGAGGCCGTGACCGACGCCACGCTGTGCGCCTTCGCGCGCGAGCGGCTGTGGGCGCTGTTCCAGACCCAGCCCCGGCTCGGCTACGACATCACCTGGCTGGCCGCGCGCGAGGAAAAGCTGGTGGACGACCACCTCGTCACGGCCGGGCGCCGCAACGCCGGCGAGCGCGTGGCCATGCTGCTCATGCACCTGTACCGCCGCGCCCAGCGCGTGGGCATGGTGCGCGACGGCTGGGTGGAGTTCCCGTTCAACCAGCAGCACATCGCCGACGCGCTGGGGCTGTCGCTGGTGCACACCAACAAGACGATGCGGCGGCTGCAGCGCCTGGGCCTGTACAAGCTCGACGGCGGCTGGCTGCGCATCCTGGAGCCGCATGCGCTCGAAACGCTGGGCGACTACTTCGAGCGCCCGCTGCGGCCGGTGCCGATGATCTGAAGCCGCCGCCTCAGCGCGCCGCCACCAGCTGCCGCAGGTCGCCCTGGTAGGCCTGCAGCCGCCGCACCGCCTGCTCGCGCTGCGTGGCGCTGGTGGTGTTGTGCAGCGCCGCCAGGTTGCGGCAGCCTTCCTGCAGCAGCGCCTGCTGCTGGTCGCGCCAGGGGCCGGGCGGCGGATCGGCGATGCGCTGGATGTAGGCATGCAGCGCGGCGCGGGCCTCGGTCGGCGAGGCGCGCGGGCCGCCGTTGCCGCCCAGGAAGCCGCGCAGCAGCACCAGCGCCTCCTGCTGGCGCTGGCGCCGCTCCTCGTACGCCAGCTTCGGGCTGAACACCGACTGCGCCACCTGCTGGCGCAGCAGCGCGCGCTGCTCGGTCGTCAGGCGGCCGTAGAAGTCTTCCTGGCGCTCGAGGAACTGGTCGTAGCGTTTTTCCTGCACCTGCGCGGGGCTGCGGTCGAGCCAGTCCTTGCGGTAGTCGGTGTTGTTCTTCGCGTACTTGCGTTCGAGCTGCTGCAACTGCGCGTCGCTCAGGCTCAGCGCGAGTTCGGCGCTGGCGGCCTCGGCGCGCTCGGTGACGGCGAGCAGGCGCTCGCGGACGCGGTCGGCCAGCTGGCAGGCCTGGGCCGGCGTCACCTCGGCGCTCGCCAGGCCCTGGGCCTCCTGCAGCAGGCCGATGATGCGCGGCAGCTCGTTCTGGCGGTGCCAGGCCAGCAGTTGGGCGAGCTCGTCGCGCACCTTGGGTGTCTGGGCGCCGTCGAAGTCGAAGTAACCGTCGAGCCACCAGTAGCTCAGCTCGGGCAGGTTGTTGTAGGCGAGCTTGACCGCGCTGCAAGCCCCCAGGGCAGCGGCCAGCAGCAGCACACCGATAATTCGGGCCAGTCCAGCACAACGAATCCGGGAAGAAAAGCGCATGAATCAGACTCCGCAGCAGAGCAACCAGGGACCGGTCGACGTCGTCATCATGGCGGCCGGCAAGGGCACGCGCATGAAGAGCAAGCTGCCCAAAGTGTTGCATCGTTTGGCCGGCCGCGCCTTGCTGGCCCACGTGACCGACACCGCCGCGCGCATCGGCGCGCGCCATGTCGTGGTCGTGACGGGCCACGGCGCCGAGCAGGTCGAGACCGCGATCAAGGCCACGGCCGTGAACGCCGCCGCCCTCGGTTTCGCGCGCCAGGAGCCCCAGCTGGGCACCGGCCATGCCGTGCAGCAGGCCACGCCGCAGCTGCCGGACGACGGCACCGTGGTGATCCTGTCGGGCGACGTGCCGCTCATCGCCGAGGACACGCTGCGCACCCTCATCGCTGCCAGCGGCGGCGAGCGGCTCGCGCTGCTGACCATCGAACTCGACGACCCCACGGGCTACGGCCGCATCATCCGCACCCGTGCCGGCGGCGAGGTGACGGCCATCGTCGAGCACAAGGACGCGACCGAGGCGCAGCGCGCCGTGCGCGAGATCAACAGCGGCGTGATGGCCGCGCCCGCGCGGCTGCTCAAGGGCTGGCTGGCGCGGCTGGACAACAAGAACGTCCAGGGCGAGTACTACCTGACCGACATCGTGAAGTTCGCGGCCGACGACCGCGTGCCGGTGGTGGCGCATGTCACGACCGACGCGCTGCAGGTGGCGGGCATTAACAGCCCGGCCCAGCTCGCGGCCCTGGAACGCGCCTGGCAGCTGCGCCAGGCCAACGCGCTGATGGAACAGGGCGTGCGCCTGGCCGACCCGGCGCGCTTCGACCTGCGCGGCACGCTGAGCTGCGGCGCCGACGTCGACATCGACGTCAACTGCGTGTTCGAAGGCACGGTGTCGCTGGGCGAAGGCGTGCGCATCGGCGCGAACTGCGTCATTGCCAATGTGCGCATCGAGGCGGGCGCGGTGATCCACCCCTTCACCCACATCGACGGCGAGAAGGCCGGCGTGACGGTGGGCGCGGGCGCGCTGGTCGGGCCGTTTGCGCGGCTGCGGCCCGGTGCCCAGCTGGGCGCCGAGGTGCACATCGGCAACTTCGTCGAGGTCAAGAACTCCACGCTGGCGGCGGGCGCCAAGGCCAACCACCTGGCCTACCTGGGCGACGCCACGGTGGGCGAGCGCGTGAACTACGGCGCGGGCAGCATCACGGCCAACTACGACGGCGCCAACAAGCACCGCACCGTGATCGAGGCCGACGTGCACGTGGGCAGCAACTGCGTGCTCGTGGCGCCCGTGACCATCGGCGCGGGCGGCACCATCGGCGGCGGCTCGACGGTGAACAAGTCGACCGAGCCGGGCGCGCTGACCGTGGCGCGGGGCAAGCAGGTCAGCTTCGCGAACTGGAAGCGGCCGCAGAAGTTGCCGAAGAACTGACGGCGGCCTTGGTTCGGGGCAGGCGCCCTGCCCCGGACCTCACCCCCCCGTCAGCAGGCGCACGAAGCGCATCACCGGCCGCGCCGCCACCGGCGCCGTGGCCCGGGCCGCGCGCTGGGGCGCATGCACCCGCAGGTGCACCGCCGTCACCGCCGACACCTCGATCCACCCGCCCTGCGGCACGCAGTGCACGTCGCCCTCGCCGAGCAGCGTCTCGGTCATGAACACCGTCTCGCCCAGCCAGCCCGGCGGCGACACCACGCGGGCGCGGCCCTCGGCCAGCTGAAGCCAGGCGCCCGCATCGACGGCGGTGCGGAGGCTCTGGCCGGGTTCGAGGACGATGGAATCGGGGGCTTCGGACAGGGTGGTGATCATGGCGGACCTCGGGTGGATGTGGGCTTCATCGTAGGAATTCCGTCGCCTGAAAAACAGGCACACCCGGTGGCTATTGCGACCGGAACAGCCGGGCCGCCACGCCATCTGTTATGGTCTTTTTCCCAGTCAACTGCATCTGTTTTCGGATGCCCGATGCGGGGAACATCGACCCATGGACTCGCTACCGCTCTACCGCCAGCTCGCGGCGCACTACGTGGACGCGATCCACGCCGGTTCGCTCAAGGCCGGCGACAAGCTCCCCTCGCTGCGCAGCCTGATGCGGCTGCACGACATCAGCCTCTCGACCGCGCTGCAGGTGTGCCGCGCCATGGAAAGCGAAGGCTGGGTCGAGGCGCGCGACCGCTCGGGCTACTTCGTGCGCCGCCCGCAGCGGCTGGCCATCGCGGCCATGGAAGAGCCCGTGTCCGGCCTGCCGCCCGACCCGGCGCAGTTCGTCAACATGCGCACGCGCATGGCCAACTTCATGGCGCGCGGGCGGCTCAACGACGTGAAGCTCAACTTCGCGATCTCGCGCGCCGCCCCCGAGCTCTACCCGGCCGAGGCGCTGCGCAACGCCATGACGCGCGCGCTGCGCCAGCGCCCCGAACTGCTGACCACGGCCTCGTCGCAAAAAGGCCATGAGCAGTTCCGCCAGGTCGTGGCCCAGCGCAACCTGCGCGTGGGCATGACGGTGGCGCCCGATGACGTGCTGGTCACCAACGGCTGCATCGAGGCGCTGAACCTCGCGCTGCGCGCCATCGCCAAGCCCGGCGACACCGTGGCGGTCGAATCGCCCACCTTCTACGGCCTGCTGCAGGTGCTCGAAAGCCTGGGCCTGCGCGGGCTGGAGATTCCGACCAGCCCGCAGACCGGCATCTCGCTGGAGGCGCTCGACCTGGCCATCCACACCTACGACGACATCAAGGCCGTGGTGGTGGTGCCGCACCTGCAGAACCCCATCGGCAGCGTGATGCCCGACGCCCACAAGCAGCGGCTGGTGCAGCTGTGCGAAAGCCACGGCATCGCGCTGGTCGAGGACGACACCTACAGCGACCTGGTGGAAACCGAGGTGCCGCCGCGCGCCATCAAGTCCTGGGACCGCACGGGCAACGTGGTGTATTGCGCCTCGCTGCACAAGGTGCTGGCGCCGGGCCTGCGGCTGGGCTGGATCACGGCCGGGCGCTGGCATGCGCAGGTCGAGATGCTCAAGTACGCGCAGACGCGCAACAACGAGGCGCTGGCGCAGATCGCCGCGGGCGAGATCATTGCCAGCGGCGGCTACGACCGCCACCTGCGCCGCCTGCGCGAACGCCTGCACACGCAGCGCGACCAGACGGCCGATGCCATCGCCCGCTACTTCCCGGCCGGCACGCGGCTCAACCTGCCGCGCGGCGGCTTCCAGCTGTGGGTGGAATTGCCCGATCGGCTGTCGTCGGTGGCGGTGTTCGAGGCGGCCCTGCGCGAGCACATGCTGGTGGCGCCGGGCGCGCAGTTCTCGAATGCCTCGCGCTTCGACCACTACCTGCGCATCAACTGCGGCTGGCCCTTCAGCGAAGCGGTCGATGCGGGGCTGCGGCGGCTCGGGCGGATCGTCGAGGAAGGCTGCGCCGCGCAGAAGAACCAGCCAGCCACACTGGTCCGGTCGCCGCGCGCTGCAACTCAGTCGAGCAGCGCCAGGGCCGCGTAGTCGCCCACCTTGTCGCCGAGACCGGCGGGCACCAGCAGCACGCCGCGCGTGAGCGGCGGCAGCTTGCCGTCGACCTGCGCCTGCAGCCGCGGCAGCACGAAGTCGCGGTGGTGCCAGAACACGCTGCCGCCCAGGCTGATGCGCTGCAGGTCGAGCGTGATGACGAGGTTGTAGAGCATGCGGCCGATCACACGGCACAGCGCGTCGGCCTTCTCGAGTGCCGCAGCGTCACCGGCCGCCGCGGCCGTGAACAGATCGGCCGCGGGCTGGCCGAAGCGGTGCGCGATCGAATTGCCACCGGCCAGCGCCTCCACGTCGCCCAGGTTGCCGCAGCCGCACAGCGCGCCGCTGTCGTCGTCGACCACGAAGCTGTGGCCCGCATGGCCGGCGTTGCCGTTCTTGCCGCGCAGTGCCTTGCCGTCGACGCACAGGCCCACGCCCACGCCGGTGCTCCAGGTGGCGTAGGCGCAGTTGTCGAGCCCCTTCAGCGCGCCCCAGTGGCGCTCGGCCTCGAGCGCGGCCACGGCGTCGTTCTCGACGCGCACGCGGGCGAAGCGGCGCGCCAGCGGCGCCTCGACGATGGCCGTCATCCAGTTGTTGGGCAGCCCGCGCGAGGGGCCGGCGATGCCGCCGCAGATGTTGGGCGTGGCCAGCTCGACCATGCCGTCGTGCAGCTCGAAGGGCCCGGTCGACGACACGCCCACGCGGTCGATGCTCGCCGGGTCGATGCCCTGCTCGGCGCACACATCGTCGATGAGCCGCAGGATCTGCACCGCCACGGCGTCGTTGTTGCCGGTCTTGGCGGTGGGCTCGCTGCGGCGGCCGATCAGCGGCGCGTCGCTCGAAGCGGAAAGGCTCACGGCGACCTTGGTGCCGCCGATGTCTACGCAGGCTCTCATTGCGGGGTTCTCTTCTTTCTCAGTCTTCGCCGCGCCGTGCTCAGAGCAGCCGCGCGACCAGCGCCGCGATCATGCTGAGCACCACCGTGCTCGCGATCGGCAGCTGCCAGTCGCGGCCGAAGGCGCGAAACTCGAAATCGCCGGGCAGCCGTCCGAAGCCGAAGCGGCGCAGCCAGGCGGTCAGGCCGCTCATGAGCACCAGCGCCAGGACGACGACGATCAGCCAGCGGAACATGCCGACAGTCTAGGCCGCGAGCACGGCCAGGGCTTGTCGGTGAAGTTCGGGTGTGGCTGCAGCGATCACGCGCTGGTCGGGGTTCAGCCCCAGCGGCCGGCCCTCCCAGTCGGTGACGACGCCGCCCGCGGCTTCGATCAGGCCCGCCGGGCCCAGGAAGTCGTAGGGCTGCAGCCCCGTCTCGACCACGAGGTCGATGGTGCCGCCCGCGAGCTGCGCGTAGCCGTAGCAGTCGCCGCCGAAACGGCGCATCGCGCACTGGCGGCTCAGGCGGTCGAAGGCGCTCCAGTCGGCCGGCGAGAAGATGTCGGGCGAGGTGGTGACGATGCGGGCCTTGGCGATCTCGGTGCAGCCGCTCACGCGCACGGGCTGGCCGTCGCGCGTGGCGCCCTTGCCTGCCTCGCCGATCCAGCGCTCTTTCAGCACTGGCATGTCGACCATGCCCAGCACCACGCGACCGCCCTGCAGCACGCCGATGAGCGTGCCCCACAGCGGCGAGCCGGTGATGAAGCTGCGCGTGCCGTCGATCGGGTCGAGCACCCAGATGCGGTCGGCGTCGAGGCGCTCGGGGCCGTGCTCTTCGCCGAAGATGCCGTCGGTGGGCACGCGCGTGCCGAGGATCTCGCGCATCGCTGTCTCGGCGGCGCGGTCGGCCAGCGTGACCGGGCTTTCGTCGGCCTTGGTGATGATGTCCAGCGGCGTGCGGAAGTAGCGCATCGACTGGGCGGCGGCGGCATCGGCCAGCGCACCGGCGATCGCGGAAAGGTCGGGGACGGAAGAGCTCATGGGGAGGAGAACGCGTGCCAAAAGCTGCGATTAGACCCGAGCCCGCAGCCCTTGCGCCATCGCCGGGGCATTCGTCCGCCCGGCCCCTTCCCCTGCGGGCTAGCGCTGCTGGCCCCAGCGCCGCACGGTGAGCCGCTCCAGTGTGCGAAAGCCCAGGCTTTCCACCAGCAGGCCGATCAGCACCACCAGCGCGAGGCCGGCGAACACGCGGTCCGTGTACAGCTCGTTGCGGTTCTGGAAGATGTACCAGCCCAGCCCGCCCTTGCCCGACGAGGCGCCGAACACCAGCTCGGCCGCGATCAGCGTGCGCCACGCAAAGGCCCAGCCGATCTTCAGCCCCGACAAAATCGACGGCAGCGCGGCCGGTACCAGGATCTGCAGCACGTAGCGCAGCCCCTTCAGCCCGTAGTTGCGCCCCGCCATGCGCAGCGTCTCGGGCACGCCCTGGAAGCCCGCGTACGTGTTGAGCGCCAGCGGCCACAGCACCGAATGGATCAGCACGAACACCAGGCTGCCCCGGCCCAGCCCGAACCACAGCAGCGCCAGCGGCAGCAGCGCGATCGCGGGCAACGGGTTGAACATCGAGGTCAGCGTGTCCAGCAGGTCGCGCCCGATGCGCGTGGACACCGCCAGCGTGGTGAGCCCGAAGGCCAGCAGCACGCCCGCGAGGTAGCCCTGCAGCAGCACGGCCAGCGAGATGCGCACCTTCTCGACCAGCTCGCCGCTGGCCAGCCCCTCGGCCAGCGCGCGGGCGGTGGCGGTGAAGGTGGGCAGCAGCAGGTCGTTGTCTTGCCAGCGCGCCGCCAGCTCCCACAGCACGGCGATGACGGCGAGGATCAGCCCCTTGCGCAGCCAGGTGTGCGAGGTGAGGCGCGTGGCCAGCGGCAGCGCGCGCTCCACCGGCAGTTCGGTGAAGGGTTCGAGCGTGCGTTCGTATTCAGGGCGGATGGGTGGCGTCAGGGTGCTCATGGGGTGCCCTGCTCTTCCTCGAAGAGCATGTCGTGGATGCGCCGCGCAGTCGCCTGGAAATCCGCACCGCCCAGGCTGTCCAGCGAGTAACCGTGGCTGTTGAGTTCGGCGCGCATGCGCCCCGGGTGCGGCGACAGCAGCGCCACGCGGTTACCGACCACCAACGCCTCTTCGATAGAGTGCGTGACGAACAGCAGCGTGAAGCGCACCTCGTCCCACAGCTCGAGCAGCTCCTGCTGCATGCGGCGGCGCGTGAGTGCGTCGAGCGCGGCAAAGGGCTCGTCCATCAGCAGCACGCGCGGCTGCATCGCCAGCGCCCGCGCGATCGCCACGCGCTGCTTCATGCCGCCCGAGAGCTGGTGCGGGTGCACGTCGGCGAACTTCGAGAGGCCCACCTTGTTGAGGTAGTGCAGCGCGCGCTCGGCCGCCTCCTTGCGCCCCAGCGTGCGCGAGGCGAGCAGCGGGAACATCACGTTCTGCTTCACCGTCTTCCACGGTGGCAGCTGGTCGAACTCCTGGAACACGACGATGCGGTCGGGCCCCGGCTGCGACACGCGCCGGCCGTCGAGGCGGATCTCGCCCTCGACCGGCGGAATGAACCCGGCCACGGCCTTGAGCAGCGTCGACTTGCCGCAGCCCGAGGGCCCGAGCAGCACGAAGCGGTCGGCGGCATGCACGTCGAAGCTCACGCGGTGCGTGGCGCGCACCACGCGCTCGGGCGTGCGGTACTCGAGGCTGACGCCCTCGACCTGCAGCAGCGCCTCGTGCACGTACGGCGGTGCCGCGTCGCCCGTGGCCACCACGCCGCGCCGTCGGGCCGACCGCTGCGGCGCCGCCGTGCCGCCAAGGAAGGCCGCGGCGGGCGGCCCTGCCAGGCGCTCGAGCCGGGACAGCATCGCGTCAGTTCCCCGAGGCCGTGTGCGCGTCGTCGAAGAAATAGTCCTTCACCGACGCCGGCTTGTTCTTGATCGCGCCCACGCGGTGCATGAACTCCGCGAACACGTAGGTGTTCTGCGGCGCGGTCTTGAACTGCACCTCGGGGTTCTTGATGATCTTGAGCAGCAGCTCGCGGTCGAGCTTGGCGTTGCTCACCTTCAGGTAGATGTCGGCCGCCTTCTCGGGGTTGGTCGTGACGAACTTCGCCGCCTCGTCGAGCGCATCGACGAACGCCTTGTAGGTCTTGGGGTTCTCGTTGCGGAATTTCTCGGTGGCGTACAGCACCGTGGCCGACGACGGTCCGCCCAGCACCTGGTACGAGTTCAGCACGATGCGCGCGTTCGGGTTGCCCGCGAGTTCCTGCTCCTGGAACGGCGGATTGCCGAAGTGCCCCGTGATCTCCGTGCCGCCCTTGATGATCGCCGCCGCCGCGTCGGGGTGCGGCAGCGCCACGCTGATCTTGTCGAGCCGGTTGAATTCCTTGTCGCCCCACAGCTTGGCCGACGCGATCTGCAGCACCCGCGACTGCACCGACACGCCCACCGCGGGCAGCGCGATGCGGTCCTTGTCCGTGAAGTCGGCGATCGTCTTCACGTTCGGGTTGTTGCTCACCAGGTAGTACGGGAAGTTGCCCAGCGAGGCCACGCCCTTCACGTTCTGCTTGCCCTTGGTGCGGTCCCACAGCGTGAGCAGCGGCCCCACGCCGGCGCCCGCGATCTCGATGCTGCCCGACAGCAGCGCGTCGTTCACCGCCGAGCCGCCCGAGAGCTTGACCCACTCCACCTTCGCATCGACCCCCGCGGCCTTCGCGTGCTTCTCGATCAGCTTCTGTTCCTGCGCCACGTTGAGCAGCAGGTAGACGATGCCGAACTGCTCGGCGATGCGGATCTGCCCTTCGGCGTGCGCGGCCAGGCTGCCAGCGAGAAGGCCGAGGCCGGTGACGAGCGCGGCGGCGCGGCGGGTGAAGCGGTTCATTGGAAAGTCCGGAAGAGAAGGAGAAAAGAAGAAATCAGAACGGCGTGTCGCCCACGATGGTGGTGCGGTTGAGCCGGCGGCGCAGGTGGTCGGGCGTGCCTGCCGCGAGGTGCATCAGCGAACGGTTGTCCCAGAACACCAGGTCGTGCGGTGCCCACGTGTGGCGGTACACGAACTCGGGCTTCACGCTGTGCGCGAACAGCTCGGCCAGCAGTGCATCGCTCTCGCCTTGCGGCAGGCCGACGATGCGCGTCGTGAAGTGCTCGCTGACGAACAGCGCCTTGCGCCCCGTCTCCGGGTGCGTGCGCACCACGGGTTGCACGGCGGGTGCGACCTGATCGATCTGCGCTTGAGACAACTTGGGTCGCCACGGATTCTTCGCACGCAGCTCCTCGTATTTCGCGAGGTAGCTGTGCTCCGCCTTCAGCGGCAGGATGCGCTGTTGCAGCTCGGCAGGCAGCGCCTCCCATGCCAGGTGCTGGTCGGCGAACAGCGTGTCGCCGCCTTCGCTCGGCAGCTCCTGCGCGTGCAGCAGCGAACCCAGGCTGGGATGGGGCTTGTACGAAATGTCGGAGTGCCAGTACACCCCCGCGTCGCCAAGACCGATCGGCTCGCCGTTCTCCTTGATGTTCGAAACGATCAGGATCTCGGGGTGGTTCTTCAGCTGGAACTGGTGCAGCACGTGGATCTCGAGCGGCCCGAAGCGGCGGCTGAAGTCGATGTGCTGTGCGGGCGTGATGCGCTGGTCGCGAAAGACCAGCACGTGGTGGTCCAGGTGCGCGCGGTGGATGCGTTGGAAGTCGGCGGCGTTGATCGGCTCAGCGATGTCGAGCCCGACGATCTCCGCACCGACAGGCGCATCGAAAGGCCGCACCTCGAAGTGCTGCGCGGGCGCCTCTGCGGCGGGGGTAGCGCGGGAAAGAACGGCAGTCATGCCGCGAATGTAGAAGCGCGCCCTCCATTCCCCAACGAAGTCTTTGTTGCTTGCTTATGACCAACTCTTCCCGTTGAAAGCACAAGCACAAGGCGCCCAAAGCGCGCAGCGCCTTTGGCGCCGTGGTGGCCGAGCGCAGCGACGGCCCGCCCGGCATCCAAGCCCCTCTGGCTGCGCCGAGGAGCGCAGCGTTTCGCGGATCAGGGCTCGCCCTTGTTTGAGCGAAGCGAGTTTGGGCG